>JAKDNM010000175.1 GCA_030456445.1 Hyphomicrobiales bacterium | reverse complement strand
TCACGGAGAACCGAAAATGCCTAACGCGCTCTATGATGCGCTCTTCGCGCCCCATCAGGGCAGTTCGAAGCCTTTCCTCTATTTGCCCGACAACACGGCCCTCTCCTACGACGCCTTCCTCAAGCTCACGGCGCAGATCGCCCACGTCCTCCAGGAACAGGACGTCAAGCCCGGCGACCGCGTCGCGGCGCAGGTGAAGAAGAGCGCCGAGGCGCTGGCGCTCTATGCCGCCTGCATTCAGGCCGGCGCCATCTTCCTGCCGCTCAACACCGCCTATACGCCAAACGAGGTCGAATATTTCGTCGGCAACGCCGAACCCCGCCTTGTCGTCTGCGATCGCGCCTCGCATGAAGCGCTTCTCCCGATCGCCGAAAAGGCCGGCGCGCGCCTGTTGACGCTGAACGGCGACGGCACCGGAACGCTGACGGACGAGGCGGCGCGGCAACCCGACCGTTTCGTCACCATCTCGCGCACTGGCGACGACCTCGCCGCTTTCCTCTACACGTCCGGCACCACCGGGCGCTCCAAGGGCGCGATGCTGACGCAAGACAATCTGCTGTCCAACGCGCAATCGCTGGTAGAGGCGTGGCGCTTCACGGCGGACGACGTGCTTCTGCACGCATTGCCCATCTTTCACACGCACGGCCTCTTCGTCGCCTGCAACGTCATCCTGCTTGCCGGCGGCTCGATGATCTTCCTGCCTTCCTTCAAGACCGACGAGGTGATTTCCTGGCTGCCGAAGGCAACCTCGATGATGGGCGTGCCGACCTTCTATACGCGCCTGTTGGACGACCCGCGCTTCACCAGGGAGCTTGCCTCGCATATGCGGCTGTTCACCTCCGGCAGCGCACCGCTTCTGGCCGAGACGCATAACGCCTTCGAGGAGCGCACCGGCCACCGCATCCTCGAGCGCTACGGCATGACCGAGACCAACATGACCACGTCGAACCCGTATGACGGCGAGCGGCGGGCCGGCACGGTCGGCTTCGCGCTGCCCAACGTGGAAATCCGGGTGGTCGATCCAGAGACGTGCAAAACCGTGCCGGACGGCGAGATCGGCGTGCTCGAAGTACGCGGTCCGAATGTCTTCAAGGGCTATTGGCAAATGCCCGAAAAGACGAAGGAGGAATTCCGCGAGGACGGCTTCTTCATCACCGGCGATGTCGTGGCCATCGACAAGGACGGCTATGTCCAGATCGTCGGCCGCGCCAAGGATTTGATCATCTCCGGCGGCTTCAACATCTATCCGAAAGAGGTCGAACTCCTGCTCGACGAGCAGGAAGGCGTGCTGGAATCGGCGGTGATCGGCCTGCCGCATCCAGACTTCGGCGAGGGCGTCGTCGGCGTGGTGGTGCCGAGGAACGGCAGCACGATCAATGAGGAAAAGCTGCTTGCCGGCATCCACGACAAGATAGCCCGCTTCAAGCAGCCCAAGCGCATCTTCACGGTGGATGAACTGCCCCGCAACACGATGGGCAAGGTGCAAAAGAAAATCCTGCGCGACCGCTTCGCCGATATTTTCCAGACGAAATAGCGACGGCCTCGCCGCCATTTACCCGTTCCCGGACTTGATCTGCCGCGCCCGAACGGGCAGGAAACGGCTAGTGCGGTCTAGACAGGAGATTCCAATTGTCCGACATCAAGCGCATCGAGCCCGGCAAACGCATGAGCGCGGCCGTGGTCCACGGTGACCTGATATGGCTCTCCGGCCAGGTCGGTGCCTCGGGCGCCAGCGTCACCCAGCAGACCAACGACATCTTGGCGAAGATCGACCGGCTGCTCGCCGAATGCGGCTCGTCGAAGTCGCGCGTCGTGCAGGCCATCGTCTGGCTCGCCGACATGGCCGATTTCGAGGAGATGAACGCCGTCTATGACGCATGGGTCGATCCCGCGAACCCGCCGGCGCGCGCCGCGGGCGAAGCGCGGCTGGCGGCGCCCGGCTACAAGGTCGAGATCATCGTGACCGCCGTCAAATAAGGGCCGGGCGTTATGTCGGGGATCGTTCAGATCGGCGCGGCCGATATGGAAGGCCGGCTAAGCTGGGAAGGCGTGGTCGAGGCGCTTCGCAAGGGGCATCTCGGCACCGCCGCCCGCATGGACGATCTGTTCCTGACCAGCGGCAAGGACACGATGCTCAACCGTGCCGCATGGATTCCGGGTCTCGGCATCTGCCTGAAATCCGTGACCATCATGGAAGGCAACAGAGCGCGCGGTCTGCCCTCGGTGCAGGGCGCGCTTCTCTTATTCGACGAGGAGACCGGCACGCCGGAAGCGATCATCGACAGCCATCTGGTGACCCGCTGGAAGACAGCTGCCGATTCGGGGCTCGGCGCCAAATTCCTGGCCCGGCCCGACAGCACGCGGCTGTCGATCATCGGTGCCGGAGAGGTCGCCTCTTCGCTGGCCGAGGTCTACGCCGCCCTCTTCCCCGGATTGACGCGCATCGCGATCTGGAATCGCACGCGGGCGACAGCAGCCGCGCTGGTCGAACGTCTGAGAGAAGACGGTCTGCCCACATATCTCTGCGACGACCCCGAGGCCGAGGCGGCCGAAGCCGACATCATCGCCTGCGCCACCATGGCGCGGGAGCCGGTGCTGCGCGGCGACTGGGTGAAGCCGGGCACCCATGTCGATCTGGTCGGGGCCTTCCGGCCGGACATGCGCGAGGCCGACAACGCGCTGATGCGCAAGGCGCGCATCTTCGTCGACAGCCGCGAAACCACGCTGCCGCATATCGGCGAGCTCATGGCCCCGCTTGCCGAAGGCGTGATCACGACCGACGACATTTTGGGCGATCTCTACGAACTGACTGCCGGAAAGACGGGGCGCCGCGATGCCGAAGAGATCACCGTCTTCAAGAATGGCGGCGGCGCGCATCTCGATTTGATGACGGCGCGGGCCATTCTCAAGGCCTTTCAGGGGTAAAACCTTTCGGGAGGAGAGCCGCCGAATGAAGTTCGTCTTTTCCAGCGAGCAGCGCAGGCATGACCCGCATCACTTCCTTTCCTCGGGCGCACGGAAACCGAACCCGGAAGTGCCGGAGCGCATCGACCGGCTCCTGGCCGGTGCGCGCGCCGCCGGCCTCGAGGAAGCAGCAGCAGCCGATCACGGCCTGGCGCCGATCGCGGCGATCCATTCGCCCGAATATATCGCCTTCCTCGAACACATCTATGAGCGCTGGCAGCGGATTCCGGACGCCTCCGCCGAGGTGATTCCGAACATCCACCCCAACCGGCGCGACTTTGCCTATCCGGCATCGGCCGTCGGGCAGGCCGGCTACCACATGGCCGACACGGCCTGCCCGATCTCCGCCGACACCTGGAATTCGGCCTATTGGAGCGCGCAGGCGGCCGCGACCACAGCCAGCCTCGTGCTTGGCGGAGAACGCGCCGTCTATGGCTTGAGCCGCCCGCCCGGCCACCATGCCTTCGCCGACATGGCCGGCGGCTTCTGCTTTCTCAACAACAGCGCCATCGCCGCCCGGCATCTGCGGCAGGCGCATGACCGCGTCGCCATCCTCGACGTCGATCTGCACCACGGTAACGGCACGCAGGGCGTCTTCTACGCCCGCGCCGATGTCCTGACCGTCTCGATCCACGCCGATCCGATCCGCTTCTATCCCTTCTTCTGGGGGCATGCCTCCGAGCGCGGCGAGGGGCCGGGCCTCGGCTACAATCTCAACCTGCCGCTGCCGCGCCATTCCACCGACGAGCCGTTCCTCGAGGCGCTCGACGCGGGCATAGACCGCATCCGCGCCTTCGCGCCCGGCGCCGTGGTGATCGCGCTCGGCCTCGACGCCTTCGAGGGCGATCCCTTCGGCGGGCTTTCGGTGACGACGGACGGCTTCACCCGGATAGGCGAACGCTGCGCCGGCCTTGGCCTGCCGACGGCGATCATCCAGGAGGGCGGCTATGTCTGCGACGCGCTCGCCGATAATTTGACCGCGTTCCTCACCGGCTTTGGCGCGAAAGCAGTTTGAGCCGGTTGCAATGGAAGCCGATGGCGCCGTCATCGGCTATAAGGGAATATCCCTCTGATTCCCGACGCAGGCCATTTTGACTGCCCATCCCGCACATATCCTGAAGACCGTTTACGGCTACGACGCCTTTCGTGGGCCACAGGCGGGGATCATCGATCATGTGATGGCGGGGAATAACGCCTTCGTCCTGATGCCGACGGGCGGCGGGAAATCGCTGTGCTACCAGATTCCCGCCATGGCGCGGCCCGGCATGGGTCTCGTCGTCTCGCCGCTGATCGCCTTGATGGCCGATCAGGTGACCGCCTTGCGTCAGGCAGGGGTCAGGGCCGCCGCGCTCAATTCCGACCTGCCGGGCGACGAGCGCCGCGCATTGTGGCAGGAAATATCCTCCGGCACACTGGACCTTCTCTACGTCGCGCCCGAAACGCTGCTCAGGCCTGAAATGCTGGACCGGCTCGGCCGGGTACCGCTATCGCTGATCGCCATCGACGAAGCGCATTGCCTGTCGCAATGGGGACATGATTTCCGCCCCTCCTATCGCGGGCTCGACGCTCTGGTGACGCGTTTCCCCGATACGCCGCGCATGGCGCTGACGGCCACCGCCGATGCGCCGACCCGCGCCGAGATCCTCGCTCATCTCCAGATCGCGGAAACCGATGCCTTTATCGCCGGTTTCGACCGTCCCAACATCCGCTACGCCATCCAGGAGAAAGACAACCCACGGGCGCAACTGAGGCGTTTCCTGAAAGAGCACGAGGGCGAAAGCGGCATCGTCTATTGCCTGTCGAAACGAAAGACGGAGGAGACTGCTGCCTGGCTTTGCGAACAAGGCTATGACGCGCTTGCCTATCACGGCGGCATGGACAAGGCGGCGCGCGGCGCCAACCAGACGCGCTTCCAGCGCGACGAGGCAATCATCATGGTCGCCACCATCGCCTTCGGCATGGGCATCGACAAGCCGGATGTCCGCTTCGTCGCCCATATCGACCTGCCGGGCAGCATAGAGGCCTATTACCAGGAAACCGGACGCGCCGGACGCGACGGCCTGCCAGCCGACACGCTGTTGCTCTACGGCTATGAAGACATCGCGTTGCGCGGCCGCTTCATCCAGGAATCGGACGCACCCGAACAACGCAAGCGGATGGAGCGGCAGAAGCTCGACGCGCTTCTCGGGCTGGCCGAGACGGCGGGCTGCCGCCGCCAGGCGCTGCTCTCTTATTTCGGCGACCGGTCCGGACCATGCGGCAACTGCGACACCTGCGCCGAGCCGCCAAGACTGTTCGACGGAACGATCGCCGCGCAAAAGGCTCTCTCCTGTATCCATCGAACCGGCGAGCGTTTCGGCCAGGCCTATATCGTCGACGTGCTTTTGGGTGTCGAGGACAGGCGCATCGCGGAATTCGGACACGACCGCATATCCACCTACGGCATCGGCAAGGAGCACGACAAACGCACATGGCGCGCGGCCTTGCGCCAGTTGATCGCGTTGCGGCTGGTCGAGGTAGACCTCGCCGGCCATGGCGGGCTGTCGATTTCAGAAGCGGGACGCCAATTCCTGCGCGAAAAGCCGACGCTCATGCTGCGCGTGCCGCCGGCCCCGCGCGCAGGCCGGGAAAAGATTTCACGCGGCCGGAAAGCGGTCGCCCTGCCCGAAGCCGACCGCGCCCTGTTCGAGGCGCTGCGCGAAAAGCGCATGGAAATCGCCCGCACCCAGAATCTGCCGCCCTATGTGATCTTCCACGACCGGACGCTCATCGAACTCGCGGCTGCCCGGCCAGCCTCGCGCGCGCAAATGGCTTCCGTGCCGGGCGTCGGCGAGGCCAAGCTGGAACGCTACGGCCCCGCATTCCTGGCGGTGATCGCCCGGCACGGCTCCGGGGAGTAGGCAGGCAAGTCTCGCTGGAGCATTTCCATTTTTCTCTGAGTCGGGGAACCGTTCTATCCTATTGCTTTCACGCAATCCCGGACGGAAAACCGGTTCCCATTTTTCCTGGAATTGCTCAAAATCGCTCCATAAACGAAAAAGCGCCCCGATCATGAGATCGAGGCGCTTTCACATACTGATATTATTGCGAATTTTGGTTGCGGGGGTTGGATTTGAACCAACGACCTTCAGGTTATGAGCCTGACGAGCTACCGGGCTGCTCCACCCCGCG
>JAKDNM010000051.1 GCA_030456445.1 Hyphomicrobiales bacterium | reverse complement strand
CTATTTGCTTGTGCTTAAACGCTACCATGCTGGCTTTGCCGTCGCGCCGCGCTAGAACTAACGGGGGCGGGCGGGGCTCGACGGTCGGCTTCAGGCAACCGAGCGCGGCGACATCTTCGTGGAATTGGTCGGCCGTCTTTTCCGTCACGCTGCGGATCGCCTCGTTGAGTGTGACGCGCCCGGCCTCGATCTCCGGCCCGAAATCGCGCAACGCGCGGGCGTTGATCTTGTCGTCCACGTCGGTGATGTTGCGCACATAGGTGACGTGGTCGGCGCCGTAGAGATGGCGCAGGAGACGGAAGAGCACGTCGAAGACGATCGCCGGTCGCGCATTTCCGATATGCGCATAGTCGTAGACGGTCGGCCCGCACACATACATGCGCACATTATCCGGGTCGATCGGACGGAATAGCTCCTTCGCCCGCGTCAGCGTGTTGGTGAGCCTCAGCCCGCTTGTCTCGTCCGGCATGAAACAATCACTCCCTGGCCGCAGGCCGGGAGCGTTTTTCTATCAGGAAAGAGAGCGAAAACGTCCGGACCAGCAGGCTGCTAGCCGATAATGCAGATGCCGATAATGGCGAAAGGCGTTTTCATGGCCGCGCTTTATCGCCTTATGGACATTTTCCGTCAAGGCGCAAAACAATCGACGCGGAAATGCCCGAATGCGAACCAATCGGCTCCCCATTCGTTGGTTATCAGGACTTCATTAAGCATAGCGGCGCAGTCTTTGATGGTCAGGAAGGATTGAATCAAATTTGCCACGAATTCGACTGAATCCGGGACGATCTGCGCCGCTCCCCGTAAGCAAGCAGGAAGAAGACGATGACCAGTTCAAGCAAGATCCGACGAAAGCCCGCCGAGCCGAAGCCGGCTGAAGCCCTCATCGCGCAATACCGCGCCATTGGCCAGGCTTCGCTGCAGGCGGCGCTGATCTGCACGCCCAAGAAGGGCAAGAAGACGCTTGAGGCCCATCGGACTTACACCCGCCGGGCTCACGCCTGACCAAAAAGCCTCGCGACGAGGCTGACGGCGATACCGGCCATGACGAGGCCGAGCAGGAAGCCTGAAGTGGCAGCGCTGAGAAGGCCGGCACGGGGTGATCGCCGGCCTCAGCCGTTCAGCCCGACGCGCCCGGTGACGTAGTCGAAGATGGCGCGCCGGATTTGAGGATCGCCCAGCTTCGCCACCGGCAGATAGAAGATCAGGTCGTTGCCCTTGGCGAGCGCGATCACGTCGCCGCGTTCCTCGACCCGGTCGAAGGCCGACCAGAGGAAGCATTCGAAATCGCCGTTGCAGATGGCCATCAGCGCGGCGTCGTTGAAGGCGAAGGTCTTTCGGCCGGGATGGAATTCCGGATGGATCGACGGACACGCGGACAGCGCCTCACGGATGGCGGTCTCGTCCTCCGCGCTCAGTTCCACGGTGAATTCCTTGATCATTCCGGTGCGCCCAAATTCGGCGCAACTTTAATCGAATGCGGGTTAAATAAGCTTTAGCTGGATGTTAACCGGCTCCTCTTGAGGCTCCGATTCGGCCGCTTCGACAGGTTCCTGTATCTCCGGACCCGTATTGGCGACCTTGTTGACCCTGTCGGAGACGGAGATCGCCTCGAAGAAACCGGGATCGGCCGGGCGCAGGAGGTCCGCCACGTCGCGCGGCTCGTTCGAGCGGCAGTCGAGCCAGCGCGAAAAATCCTCCGGCTTGATGACGACCGGCATGCGCGCGTGGATATGCGCGATGTCGGTACTGGCGTCCGTGGTCAGGATGGCGCCCGTGTCGACCTCGGAGCCGCCCGGCTCATACCAGGTTTCCATCAGCCCGGCGAAGCCCACGAGGCCGCCGCCCTTCGGACGCACCCAATAGGCCTGCGCCTTGTTCCTGCCTTGGCGCTTCCATTCATAGAAGCCGGAAGCGGGCACCAGCGCCCGCCGGTGCCGCATAGCCGTCTTGTAGGTATTCTTTTCCAGCGTCGTTTCGGAACGCGCGTTGAACAGCAGCGGAAAGCTTCCTGGATCCTTCACCCAGGCGGGAACAAGCCCCCAACGCACGAGGAGCGCGCGCCGGTTCGGCAGGTTGGAGCCGGGTTCGTCCCTGCCCTCGCCCGCCATCACCATCAGGATCGGCTGTGTCGGCGCGATGTTGTAGCGCGGCGGGAAATCCTCGAGTTCCAGGAGCGCGAAGAAGGCTTCCACCTCCTCAGGCTTCAATGTCAGGGCGAAGCGTCCGCACATATCTTGTCCTTGAGTACCGGACATTACGTAGAAACGTTGCGAAGCTTGCGCAACGATCACGATTGACGGCCTCGCAATCATCCCCAATCCTGCCGGCATGACGGACCGTATCATTCTCGCCGCTTCAGTGGCGTTGCGGCACGGCGACCGCTTCCTGCTCGTGGAGCGCGGCCGGGCGCCGGCGCGCGGCCAGTTCGCGTTCCCCGGCGGCCGGCTCGAACAAGACGAATCGCCCGAAGAAGCTGCCCGGCGCGAGCTTATCGAGGAAACAGGGCTGGCAACCGGCGAACTTGCCCTCTTCCAGATCATGGATCTGGGCGGGGACGAGGACAGCGGCGGGGTGCTCTTCCGGCTGCATGTCTTCACTGGTGCGTATGTGGAGGGCGATGCCGCCGCGCATGACGATGCGGCGAGCGTCGGCTGGTACAGCGTCGAGGAAATGAAAGCCCTGCCGATCAACACCTCGACGCTGGAGGTCGCGCGCCGGATCCTCGGGCTCTGACGGCAAAATCGCGCCTTGCAGCGGCCCGCATCCTCGCCCACAAGGATCGCATGGCTCGGGCGATGTTCATGCGATTCCTTCTGGCGGCCCTGCTTGCCGTTACCGCCCTGCCCGCCCGGGCGGTCGAGGCGCCTTATGAGAAAAACCTCGTCCGACTCGCCGAAATCCTCGGCTCGCTGCAATATTTGCGCAATCTGTGCGGCGAGAAGGGAGACGACTGGCGCGAGGCGATGGATGCGATCCTGATAACGGAGAATCCCGGACCGGATCGCCGGGCAGAACTCGTCGGCAGCTTCAACCGCGGTTATCGCAGCTACAGCGATATCTACCACACCTGCACGGCTTCGGCGACCGAAGCCATCGCCCGCTACATGAAGGAAGGCGAGGCGCTCAGCCGTGACACGGCCAACAAGTTTGGAAATTAGGGATCGGTTAACTTTTTTGCCAATGGCCGGATGCGTGGCATTTTAACTGTGCTAGAACGCTTAACGGGACATTAAGAACCGGCACCGGATTCGAACGAATCCGGCCGCTGCTTAAAAGGGTGGATGGAAGTATGGACCGGAGCGTCAGCGACATCGACGCACTGATACGGGAAGAAAAGAGGCTGACCGCGCTCGAAAGCCAGAGCGAGGCATGGGCGGACGGCATTTCCGCCGGTATCGAGCCGGAAATCCTGGCCGAGGCGGCACTTGCCACCGCCTTCGCGGAGTTGCTTCGGTCGGGTGGCGAGCAAGCGGCCCTCGCGCTCCTCGACCGCATGCGCGACCGCGTCATCGCCGGCGAATTCGAGTCCGATCTCGTACGCCATTGACTGTCCGCTGAACCTGTCTTCTTAGTGCGTTCGAGTACGGGATTCGTTCCAGGAAGGGGCGAACGGCAGACAGGCAGGACCATGATATCGATGATCGCCCCCTTGCGCCGAAGCACGCGGTTTCCGGTCTTTGCAATGGCCTTGTTGGGCGCATTGTTCGTTGCGGCCGGGCCGGCGTGGGCACTCAGCGAAATTCAGATCGACCAGGCGCCCGCCGCCGACAGCCAGATGAAATCGGGCACCTCGGACAGCCAGGCCGTGCCGCCGGCAGATGCGCCGCAACTGAACGACGACGGCCTGCCCGACGGCCCGGATGAGGCGGAGCCCGACGACGCGCAGACGCCGGACGCGGTGAGACCGCAGGTCGATCCCAACGCGCCGCTTCCCGAAATCTTCCATGATTTGAGCAAGCTGCCGCCAGCCGTGCGCGAGATGCACGACAAGATCGTTGAAGCCTGCAAGTCGGGCGACATCGAGAATTTGCGGCCGCTTATCGGCAGCGGGAACGAGCAGACCCAGCTCTCGCTGACGCAGATCGAAGGCGACCCCATTACCTTCCTGCACGACCTCTCCGGCGATACGGACGGACAGGAGATCCTCGCCATCCTCGAAATGCTGCTGGAGGCGGGCTACGTCCACATCAATGTCGGCAAGCCCGACGAGGCATATGTGTGGCCATATTTCTACGCGATGCCACTTTCGCGTCTGGACGCGCGCCAGCGCGTGGAACTGTTCAAGATCGTTACGGCCGGCGACTACGAGGAGATGAAGACCTACGACGCGTATGTGTTTTACCGTCTCGGCATCACGCCGCAGGGACGCTGGGCGTTCTTCGTGGCCGGCGACTAGCAATATCCGCCCAAGCTCTTCAAACCGGCGAGATCCCGCATTTTGTCCATGAAACTCGTTCATCTGTCCGATATTCACATCCATGGCGAATCGATCGACGGCTACGATCCGATCGACCGGTTCCAGCGCTGCCTGGCGCATGTCGAGAAGCGTTTTGCCGACGCCGACGCCATTGTCGTGACCGGCGATCTCACGCATGACGGACAGACGGTGTCCTATGAGCGGCTCAAAGGTCTGCTCTCGGGCTCGCCGCTCAAGCTCCACCTGCTGCTCGGCAACCACGATCACCGAGATCGCTTCCGTGCGACATTCGCGGAACACCCGGCCGACGAGAACGGCTTCATCCAGTATGTCGCCGATACGGACGGCTATCGCCTGGTCATGCTCGACACCTGCGAGCCCGGCACCCATGCCGGCCATCTGTGCGAAAAGCGTCTGGGTTGGCTATCGGACAGGCTGAGGGACGCGCAGCGCGACGCCATCCCCGTCCTGCTTTTCATGCATCACAACCCGGTTGCGGTCGGCGTCTGGGCGGCCGATGTCCTGAGCCTTATCGACGATACCGGGATCAGGAACCTCCTGCGGCAGAACCGCGACACGGTGCGTCATATCTTCTTCGGCCACACGCATTATTCGCTCTCCGGAGCGCTGGAGGGCATTCCCTTCTCCGCCCCGCGCTCGACCAATCATCCATGCTGGCCGGAGATCGGAGACAAGCGGCGCACCGGCATCGGCCCGATCGCGCCCAACTACAACGTCGCCCTCATCACGAGCCATGCCGTCGTCATCCACACCATCGACTTCATGCTGGAGGACCAGATCGTCTGGCAGGATATTCCCGACGAATACGCCTATGTCCACGCGTCGGCGCCCCGACCATAAGCTCCCAAGCCCGGCTTGCGGCTTTCCTTGAAGACGGCCGAATGTGCCTCTTTCCGTCTCCCGCCCTTTTCCTGCCGGAAAAAACCGATTAGACAGCGCAGCCAACGCGAAGCAAATGCGCCATTGAGGGAAAAGACGTGTCATCCACATTCGACAAGGTCGCGGATATCATTGCCGATACGAGCGAGATCGACCGCGACAGCATTACGCCCGAGAGCCATACGATCGACGATCTCGGCATCGACAGCCTCGATTTCCTCGATATCGTGTTCGCCATCGACAAGGAATTCGGCATCAAGGTGCCGCTCGAGAAATGGACCCAGGAGGTCAATGACGGCAAGGTCTCGACGGAGCAGTATTTCGTCATGAAGAACCTGTGCGCCAAGATCGACGAACTGGTGGCGGCCAAGGCAAAGACGGCTTGACCGGCCGTGGCCGCTGCGGCCAATAGAGTTCCATGAGCCCGCGCGACGTCGTCATCACCGGTATCGGCCTTGTCTCTTCCCTCGGCGAAGGAAACGACGCCCATTGGGAGAAGGTGACGGCGGACCACCCCTTGCCGGTCATCGACGCGGAACGTTTCGCTCCGTTCACCGTCCACCCGCTGCCTCAGATCGACTGGAACCTGCAGATCGCCAAGCGCGGCGACCAGCGGCAGATGGAGACATGGCAGCGGCTCGGCACCTATACCGCCGGCCTGGCACTGGACGATGCCGGCATGAAGGGCGACGAATCGCTCTGCGCGACCATGGACATGATCGTGGCGGCCGGCGGCGGCGAGCGCGATCAGGAGGTGGATGAGGGCATCCTTGCGGCATCGCTGGACACCAACGACCGCACGGTCCTGCTGAACCAGAAGCTGATGACCGACCTGCGCCCGACGCTTTTCCTGGCGCAATTGTCGAACCTGCTCGCCGGCAATATCTCGATCGTGCACAAGGTGACCGGCTCCTCGCGCACCTTCATGGGAGAGGAGGGCGCGGGCGTCGCCGCCGTCGAGACGGCTGCCGCGCGTATCCGCTCCGGCCAGTCGAGCCATGCGCTGGTCGGCGGCGCCTTCCAGACCGAACATCCCGACATGCTGCTCGCCTATCAGTTGGGCGGCCGGTTGCAGCAGGGGCCATGGCAGCCCGTATGGAACCGTGACCCGTCGCAGGGCGGAGGCGTGTTCACCGGGTCCGGTGGTGCTTTTCTCGTGCTCGAATCGCGTGAACATGCCGAGGGACGCGGCGCGCGCGTCCACGCTCGGATCGAAGAGGTTGTTTCGGCTCGCGCACGCCGTTCGGACGGAGCGCTGGAAGCTGGGCTGCGGGCGATGGCGGCAGGCCTGTCCGACAAGGACGGCACGCGCCTTGCCCTTTCGGGGGCCTCCGGCGTCCATGATGCAACGGCAGCCGAGAAGAGAGCGCTCGAAAGCCGCTTTGCGCTGCGTGGCCTGACGACGCTGACCGGACATCTGAAGGAAGCACAATTTCCTTTCGCGGTAGCGCTCGCGGCACTCGCCGTCGCGCGTGGCGAGGCCTATCCGCCGTTCGACCCGAGCGAGCCCGCCTTCGCAGGCGATCCACGGACAGTCCTTGCGACTTCTGTCGGATCTACCCATTTCGAAGGCATGGCGCTCATCAGCGCGGCGTAGAGAGGCGAGGCGATGTCGAAAACGACGGATCATCTCGGCAGGCCCATTGTGGTCGTGACCGGCATCGGCGTCATCACGTCGCTCGGTGTCGGCAAGAAGGAGAACTGGAGCGCGTTGACGGCCGGACATTCCGGCATTCACACGATCACCCGCTTCCCGACCGACGATCTCAAGACGCGCATCTGCGGGACCATCGATTTCCTGGGCACGAGCGCCAAAGGCCCGAGCGCCCTTACCTACGAGATGGCCGAAACTACGACCATGGAGGCGCTCGGCGAGGCGGGACTTGGCGATACCGACTTTAGCGGCCCGCTTTTCCTGGCCGCCCCGCCGGTGGAACTCAATTGGAGCGACCGCTTCGACCTTTACAAGATGTCGGCCGACGGCGCGGGTTACCAGCGGCTGATAGCAGGCGCGACAAAACCCGGCGCCGATGCGTATTACGCGACGACGCAGTTCGGCTCGATCGCCGACCGCCTGGCCGACCGCTTCGGCACGAAAGGCCTGCCGATCACGCTTTCCACCGCTTGCGCATCCGGCGCGACCGCGATCCAACTCGGCGTCGAGGCCATCCGGCGCGGCGAAGCCGACCGGGCACTGTCGATCGGCGCGGACGGCTCCGCCACCGCCGAGGCGCTCATCCGGTTTTCGCTGCTCTCGGCCCTCTCCACACGCAATGACGAACCCGACAAGGCCTCGCGGCCATTCTCCAAGGACCGCGACGGCTTCGTGCTGGCGGAAGGCTCGGCGACGCTCGTGCTGGAATCGCTCGAAAGCGCAAGCGCGCGCGGCGCCGAAATCCTCGGCGTTCTGAGGGGTTGCGGCGAGAAAGCAGACGATTTCCACCGCACTCGCTCCAAGCCCGATGGCTCGCCGGCGATCGCTGCAGTGCGCGCCGCGCTTGCCGATTCCGGCCTTGACGATAGCGCCATCGACTACGTCAACGCGCACGGCACCTCGACGCAGGAAAACGACAAGATGGAGCATCTGTCGCTCTCGACGGTATTCGGCGCACGCATGCCATCCATTCCGATCTCGTCCAACAAGTCGATGATCGGCCATACGCTGTCGGCGGCGGGTGCGGTGGAGGCCGCCTTCTCGCTCCTGACCATGCGTGAAGGCGTCATTCCGCCGACAGTCAACTACGACAATCCGGATCCCGCGATCGATCTCGATGTGGTCCCGAACATCAAACGATCGGCGGATATAAAAGCCGTTTTGTCCAACTCCTTCGGCTTCGGCGGCCAGAACGCCTGCCTTGTAATGACGCGCGAACCGTCCTAAGCGGCTTGCGTTAAACGCTTTGGTGTATCGGTGCGTCCTTCGAGGCTCGCTTCGCTCGCACCTCAGGATGAGGAGGGGCGGTGCTATCGCTCCAGCGCCAGGTTCCGATAGTCATCTGATTTGGAGTGTCGGGCGAAATGTTTCAGAATTTGGGATGGCGAGCACCAGCCTCCCTCATCCTGAGGTGCGAGCGAAGCGGGCCTCGAAGGACGCACGGTAATTTCAATCTTCCTGGGACCCCATGCGCGCACTGCAATTGATCGCCGACCGCCAGCTTGAAACGGTCGACATAGCCCCGCCGCCCTTACCCGGGCTCGGCGAGGTCACGCTCCGCGTCAAGGCGGTGGCGCTCAACCATATCGACGTGTGGGGCTGGCGCGGCATGGCGTTCGCCAAGCGCAAGATGCCGCTTGTCATCGGCGCCGAGGCGTCGGGCGTGGTCGAGGCGGTCGGCGCCGGCGTCGCAAACCTGCTTCCAGGCCAACTCGTCTCGATCTATGGCGCGCGCACCTGCGGGCTGTGCCGCGCCTGCCGCGAAGGGCGCGACAATCTGTGCGAGCATGTGGGTGGCGTCCATGGCTTTCATCTGGACGGCTTCGCCCAGGAGAAGATCAACCTGCCCGCCCGCCTGCTGGTGCCGGCGCCGCCCGGCGTGGACGAGATCGGCGCGGCGGTCGCGCCGGTGACCTTCGGCACGGTCGAGCACATGCTGTTCGACAATGCCAGGCTGGAGCCAGGCGAGACGATCCTTGTCCATGCGGGCGGCTCGGGCATCGGCTCGGCTGCGATCCAGCTTGCAAAGAAGATGGGCTGCACGGTCATCACCACCGTCGGCTCGGATGCCAAGATGGAAAAGGCGCAGGCACTCGGCGCATATCACGTCATCAACTACCGCGAGGACCGTTTCGAGGGCGCGGTGCGCAAGATTACCAAGAAGAAGGGCGTCGACGTCGTATTCGAGCATGTCGGCGCCGATACGTGGGCCGGCTCGATGCTCTGCCTGAAACGCGGCGGACGGCTCGTCACCTGCGGCTCGACCTCCGGCGTCTCCACGCCGATGAACCTGATGCAACTCTTCCAGCAGCAACTGAAGATCTTCGGCTCGTTCGGCTGCCGCATGGAGAACATGGCGAACGCCATGCAGAAGATGGCGGCGGGGCTCGTTCACCCCGTGATCGACAAGGAAGTCGATTTCGACGGCATCGGCGAAGCGCTGAAGCGCATGGAAAGCCGCGACGTGTTCGGCAAGATCATCCTGCGCGTCGGCTGATGAAGCGGTTCCTCTACCGCGCATCGCGGTGGCTGAAACAGGCCAATTACTGGCTGATCGCGCGCGCGGCGCTGACGCTCCTTTGGCTTTTGCGCAAGCTGCCGCCTGACCGGGCAATGGATTTCGCCGGACGCATGGCGCGCCGGCTCGGCCCGCTGAGCGGCCGCCACAGGATAGCTCTCGACAATCTGCGCCTTGCCTATCCGGAGCTTGACGAGGCAGCACGTCGGGAGATCGCGCTCGACATGTGGGAAAACATGGCGCGGCTCGGCGCCGAGTACATCTTCCTCGATCAGCTTTTCGACCTGAACCCCAACGCGGCCAAGCCGGGCCGGGTCGAAGTCGTCGGAGCGGAGCGGTTCCTGCGGCTTCGGGACGAGAAGAAGCCACATATCCTTTTCACCGGCCATCTCGGCAATTTCGAGCTTTTGCCGGTTGCCGCCTCCGCCTTCGATCTTGATCTGGCGGTGATGTTCCGGCCGCCGAACAATCCCTATATCGCCGATTACGTCTTCTCCACGCGGCGCTCGGCCATGGGCAAGATGCTCGCTTCGGCCCCCGGCGTCGCCTTCGCGCTTTCGCGCGTGCTGGAAGCCGGCGGCAATATCGGCGTGCTGGTCGACCAGAAGTTCCGTAACGGATTGCTGACGGATTTCTTCGGGCGGAAATGCGAGACGAGCCCGCTGGTGGCGCGGCTTGCCCGGCATTTCGATTGCGATATCTATCCCGCCCATTGCATCCGGCTGCCGGGAAACCGCTTCCGGATCGAATTGCATGAAAGACTCGAACTGCCCCGCAACGCCGCCGGCGCGGTCGACGTCCAGCAGACGACGCAATTGCTGACCGACGTGGTGGAAAGCTGGGTCCGCGAGACACCCGGACAATGGATGTGGTTTCACAAACGCTGGGAAATCAGCGGCCGACGGCGGAAGATGCGGAAAGTAGCGGCTACTGCCCGTAATAATTCATGACGGCGTGCCGCGCCTCGGCGAAGAAAAGCCAGCGCTCGACCAATATGCCGGCCACGAAGGCGATGACGGCAAGAGCCGAAGCGATCAGCCCCGATGTCCCCTGCCCCGCGACAAGGACCGCGATCAGGAGCAAGACGGGCACGACGCCCGCGAGGCCAAAAGCGACGCGCGCCAGCTTGCCCGCATGCTTGCGTGCGATCCTGAACCCCATTTCCGTCGTCAGATAATTCTCGGTGACGTGCGGGCGCTCGAGAAGCGCTACCGAACCGATAGGACCGAGCCCGGTGGCGCTTTCAGGCGTCGAAAGGGGCTTCATCGTCAGCAGCCGCTCGCGCCAGCGCAGCTTGGCGACCCATGCACCCGCGATCAGCACGATCGCGGCAAGAGGCAGCCATCGCGCGAAGGCCCCGCTACAAAGCGCGAAGAACGTCGCGAGCACCGCTCCACCCGCTGCCGCGAAAAGAAGGTAGCAGATCGGCGTCAGGCGCGTGTTCCACGCCTGCACCGATTTGAGCGAGGCGTAGATCATCGCCGTGCAATAGACCGTGACGGCGCAGAAGATAGCGCCGATCACGCCTGCCAGCGGCAGATAGGCGTGGTTGAAAAGCGTTGCCCAGGCGCAGATCACGAGCGGGACGAATGTCAGGATCGCCATCACGCCTTCGCGCGACAGCCAGCTCGACCGCCATTGCGAGAGCGCCCGCCAGGCGCGCTGCGGGTTGCCGAGATGAAGCGTCGAGGACAACAGCCCGCCGGATATCAGCGCCAGCGCCAGGAGATAGGCGATGCCCGCCGAGAGCGCCGCCGGATCGAGCACGCCAAGACCGAGCACCGCCGCCAGCCCGTAGCCGAGGCCAGACGCGGTCGTGAAGAAGATGATGGAAGGTGCTGGATGCATCGGTCAGATTCTATCCAGCATGCCGTCGAGCCAGGCGAAGAAGCCCTTCGCGTCGGCGGTGTTTTCGGCCAAAGGCAGCATCCCGGCACTCTCCGACAACGGCTTGCGCGGCCGGGGCGGCAGGTATTTGTTGACGGGCTTCGTTCCCTGTTCGGGCATCAGGTCCATTCCGCCGCGCTCGGCAACCATTATCGAGACGGCCGAGTTCGGGTCCGCGAAATCGCCGAAATGGCGCGCGCTGGCCGGGCAGGTGCGAACGCAGGCCGGCACGCGGTCGACCTCCTCGAAGGTTTCGTTGTAGATGCGGTCGATGCACAGCGTGCATTTCTTCATGACACCGGCGGCAAGGTCCATCTCGCGTGCCCCATAGGGGCAAGCCCAGGCACAGAGCCCGCAGCCGATGCACTTTTCCTCGTCCACCAGCACAATGCCGTCCTCGGCGCGCTTGTATGAGGCGCCGGTCGGGCAGACGGTGACACAGGGCGCATCCTCGCAGTGCAGGCAGGATTTGGGGAAATGCACGATACGTGCGTCGCCCGCCTCGCCCACGATTTCGCCGCCTTCCGGCGTCACCTCGAAGGTATGGATGCGGTTCAGCCAGGTGCCCGAGACGTCGGCGCCATAAGGATGCTGGTCCGAAAGAGCCGCGCCATAGCCGCCGGTGTTCCACTCCTTGCAATTGACCACGCAGGCATGGCAGCCGACGCAGATATCGAGATCGATGACGAGGCCGAGCTTTTTCGGGGTGGGAAGAGACGGAAGCGTGGTCAAGATGCCCACTCCTGACCGTAACGAAGTTCATCCGGTGGCTCGGGCAGATCCGCAGGCCGGGAAATAGCGGGAAAGTTCGGTTCCGCCTCCCCGCCCGTATCGGCCTTTTCGATGCGCACCATGAGATCGTACCAGGCCGCCTGCCCCGTAACCGGGTCGGAATTCGACCAGCGCATACCGTCCTTCTTCGGCGGCAGGAGTTCGTGGATCAGGTGGTTGAGGAGAAAGCCTTTCGTTCCCTCCGGAGCGTTCTTGTCGAGCGCCCACGCGCCCCGCCTCTTGCCCACCGCGTTCCACGTCCACATCGTGCCGTCGTTGACGGCGTCGGTGCGCTGGATCTGGACTTTGATGCGGCTGTGCCGAGAGGTCAGCCAGACCCAGTCGCCGCTCACAAGGCCGTGCGCATCGCAAATCTTTCCGGGCACATAGAGCGGGTTCTTCGTGTGGATTTGACGCAACCACGCATTCATCGATCCCCATGAATGGTACATCGCCATCGGCCGTTGCGAGATCGCGTGATACGGGAATTCTCCTTCATCGGCGGCCGCCTCCCCGAAGGGGCGATACCAATCAGGCAGCGGGTCGAAGGCGGCCATGATCCGCTCCCTGTGGCTTTCGGGTGCGGCAGGCTCGCGCAAGCCTTCCCCTGCCAGCCGAAACTTCTGCAAAGGCTCGGAGTAAAGCTGGAAGATCACCGGCTTGGGCGTATCGAAGAAGCCCATCTTCACCGCGAAATCCTGATAGGCCTGATTGGCGTGCTTGAAGAACTGCGCCTCGAGCGGGATGTGTGCGGAAAAGAAGGAGCCGTTTTCGATATAGCGTTTCAGTTGATCGGGATTGGGCGCTCCCCTGCCCGCTCGGTCGCCCTCGCTACCCCGGAAGCCTGCCAATGGGCCGATTCCCGGCCGTCGCTCGTGGCGGACGATATAATCGGCATAATCCTTGTAAAGGGGAACGCCATGGGCGTCGGCAAAGCCTGGCAGCGCAAGGCGCGCGCCAAGATCGAGCATGACGGTCTGGAAGCCGCGCACGTCACGGTCGGGCTCGATCACCGGCCAGCGAATGGCGTCCTGCACCGCATCCGGCTCGGAGATCGGCCGGTCGAGAAGCGAAATGCAGTCATAGCGCTCCAGATAGGTCGTGTCCGGCAAGATCAGGTCTGCATAGGCGACCATCTCCGAATCGTAGGCGTCCGAATAGATGATCTTCGGGATGCGGTATTCGCCGGTCGCCTCGTCCTTGTCGGTCAGCATCTTCATCGTGCCGGCCGTGTTCATGGACGAATTCCAGGCCATGTTGGCCATATACATGAACAGCACGTCGATCGGGTACGGATCGCCGGCATGGGCATTGGCGATCACCATATGCATCATGCCGTGCGCGGCGATCGGCGCGTCCCAGGAAAAGGCCTTGTCGATGCGCGACGGCTTTCCGTCATCGTCTATCAGCAGGTCCTCGGGCCCGCGCGGGAAGCCGAGATGCGGCCCCGACAGCGGCTTGTTGGAGCCGAAATGCTCGGCCCTGCCATGCGGGGTGGGATGCGCATCGAGCGGCTTCGGATAAGGCGGTTCGAAGCGGAAGCCGCCGGGGCAATCGATCGAGCCGATGAGCACCTGGAGAAGATGCAAGGCTCGCGTGGTCTGAAAGCCGTTCGAATGGGCGGCGATGCCGCGCATGGCGTGGAAGGAGACCGGCCGGCCGACGAAGCTCTGGTGGCGTTCTCCGTATATATCGGTCCAGGGCTGATCGATCTCGATCGCCTCGTCAAAGGCAGTGCGCGCGATTTCCGCCGCAAGTCCCCGGATGGTCGCGGCCGACAAGCCGGTCTCTTCGGCAACCGCCTCAGGTGCATATTTCGGGTCGAGATATTTTTCGACCAGCAGATGGAAGGAGGGGCAGGCCCTGCGCCCGTCCGGCAGCCTGTGCGATCCCGACAATGCCGGCCGCGCGCCCGTCGCGCCGGCCGCAACGACACGCTCGGTCACGGTTTCGAAGACGAGCGGCTTGCCGTCCTCGTCGCGCGCAAAAAGGCCGTGATCCGCCGTGTCCGGTGCATCGATGACCAGCCACGGCGCATTCGAATAGCGGATGAGATAATCGATATCGATCTTCCGCGCCTTCAGGAGTTCATGCACGATCGCGAGCACAAGCAGCGCATCGGTGCCCGGACGGATGCCGACCCAGCTATCGGCGACCGCGGAATAGCCGGTGCGGACCGGATTGACCGAGACGAAGCGGGCACCGCGCTGCTTCAGCTTCGAAATGCCGATCTTGATGGGATTGGAATCGTGATCCTCGGCAACGCCGAACATGACGAAGAGTTTCGTGCGATCCCAATCCGGAGCGCCGAACTCCCAGAAGGCGCCGCCGATGGTCATGATTCCGGCGGCGGCCATGTTGACCGAGCAGAAGCCGCCATGAGCGGCATAGTTCGGCGTTCCGAACTGCTGTGCCCAAAAACCCGTCAACGATTGCGACTGGTCGCGCCCGGTGAAGAAGGCAAGTTTCCTCGGGTCGCGGGCGCGCACCTCGCCGAGCCACCCGGTCGCCGTTTCCAGCGCCTCATCCCATGAAATCTCGCGGAATTCGCCGGAGCCGCGCGGGCCTGTCCTTAGAAGCGGCGCTCGCAGCCTCGCCGGCGCGTAATGCTGCATGATGCCGGCCGAACCCTTGGCGCAGAGCACGCCGCGATTGACCGGATGATCGCGATTGCCCTCGATGTAACGGATCTTGCCGTCCTTCAGATGAACATTGATGCCGCAGCGGCAGGCGCACATATAACAGGTCGTCTTGCGGACCTCGTCGGCGATCGGCTCAGATAGCGCCAGCCGCGGCTCTGTGCTCATAAGCAATCCTCCCTCTTGCCCAGTCCTACATAAGACCCGTGCAAAAGAGAATGGCTTTGCAATGAAAACGGCGTTCCAATCCGTTGAGCCAGCGGCCTAATTCGCCACGACGATGCGCGTGTTGCCCGCACCGACCTCCTTCACCATGGCGAAGAACGTCGCGGCATCGCGCGGATGCAGGCGGACGCAGCCATGCGAGGCGGGCCGGCCGAGACTGCGCGTCTCGTAGGTGCCGTGGATCGCATAGCCGCCATGGAAGAAGACTGAATAAGGCATCGGCGAATTGTGGTATTTGCGCGAATGCCACATGCGGTGCAGCCTGATCGGCCGATAGGTTCCGCGCGGCGTGCGGTAGCCCCGCCGAGCCGTCGAGACCCTCCAGCGATGAAGGACCCGGCCATATTCGGAAACGGTCATCGTCTGTCTGGAAATATCGATCCGGGCCGTCAAGGACGCCGCTTCGCCTGTTCCAACAGCACCGAAGATGATCGCCGCTCCGAACAGAATAACGGCAACAACTCCCCTCATTTTCTCCCCCCACTCCTACGAACGCTTACGAAACTTCATTAAAGGCCAGACCGGCCGGTTTCTGCAACCAAAAGTTCCAATCACGCCGCCCATCGCGCGAAGGTTTGCGAAAGCGGAACTCTATTCCACCCCTTCCATCACGCGAGGGCGGCATCGAGGCTCTTGCCAAGCGATCGCATTCGCTGCATCCCTCCCTTCATGATCGACAGAGTGGCCAAGGCGATTGACGAACGGGCGGAGGACCTCGTTCAACTTACCGCCGACCTCATCCGCTTCCCGACCATCAACCCGCCGGGCGAAGCCTATACTCCCTGCGCGGAATTCCTCGGCGAAAGGCTTCGCCGACACGGCTTTACCGTCGGCTTTATCCGCGGAGAAGGCACGCCCGGCGATACCGACCGCTACCCGCGCACGAATGTCGTGGCGCGCATCGAGGGACGCGGAGCCGGGCCGGTCGTCCATTTCAATTCGCACATAGACGTGGTCGAGGCCGGCGAAGGATGGACGGTGGACCCGTTCGGCGGTGTGGTCAGGGACGGCAGGGTCTACGGTCGCGGCGCATGCGACATGAAGGGTGGGCTCGCCGCCTCGGTCATCGCGGTCGAAGCATTCCTGGCGGTATCGCCCGATTTCTTCGGCGCCATCGAGATTTCGGGCACGGTGGACGAGGAATCCGGCGGTTTCGGCGGCGTCGCCTATCTGGCGAAAAAAGGCCTGTTCTCCAGGCCCCGCGTCGACCACGTCATCATCCCCGAACCGCTCAACAAGGACCGCATCTGCCTTGGCCATCGCGGTGTGTGGTGGGCCGAGATCGAGACGAAAGGGCGGATCGCGCACGGTTCCATGCCTTTCCTCGGCGACAGCGCCGTCCGGCACATGGGAGCGGTGCTCCACGCCTTCGAGGAAGAGCTTTTCCCGGCGCTCGACCGCAAACGGACGAAGATGCCCGTCGTGCCCGAAGGCGCGCGCCGCTCAACCATGAACATCAATTCCATTCATGGGGGCCAGACGGAGGATTTCCGTCCCGGCCTGCCCTCTCCGACCGTTCCGGATACCTGCCGGCTGGTGATCGACCGGCGCTTCCTGCTCGAGGAGAAGATCGACGAGGTCAAAAGCGAGGTCGTCGCCATCCTCGACCGACTGAAACGGGAGCGCGCCAAATTCGACTATACGATCAACGACCTGATGGAAGTCCTTCCGACAATGACGGAGCGCGATGCGCCTGTCGTCACTGCCGTGGCCGAAGGCATCCGGCATATCTTCGGGCGCGAGCCGGACTATGTCATCTCACCCGGCACCTACGACCAGAAGCACATCGCGCGCATCGGCCACCTCCATGACTGCATCGCCTACGGTCCGGGGATCCTGGACCTGGCGCACCAGCCCGACGAGTGGGTCGGCATCGACGACATGGTGCAATCGGCAAACGTCATGGCAATCGGTCTCGACGTCCTTCTCAATCGCGCCGGCGGCCATTGACGGCATTTCCCGCCGCGCTTCGGTCATCGGTGCAGAATCGTGATTTACTCACGCACGGATTCAGGCTTCTATCGCCACGATAGAATGGCCTCTGCGGGAGCGAGAAGAATATGAAGTTTTGGAAGACGGCTTTGACGGCGGCAGCGTTCGTGCTGGCCACGAGCGGCGCAGTTCTGGCCGCACGGACCGACCTGACACTGGGCATGGTGCTGGAGCCGCCGCATCTCGATCCCACCGCCGGCGCGGCAGCCGCGATCGACGAAGTTGTTTATGCCAACGTCTTCGAAGGCCTGACCCGCATTGGATCGAAAGGCGAGGTGCTGCCCGATCTCGCCGAAAGCTGGACGGTCTCCGAAGACGGCACCGTTTACACGTTCAAACTGCATTCGGGCGTGAAGTTTCATGACGGCACCGACTTCGATGCCAGCGACGTCAAATTCTCGCTCGACCGGGCGCGCGGCGCCGAATCGGTCAATGCGCAGAAGGCGCTCTTCGCTCACATCAAGGACGTGGCGGTTGTCGACCCGACCACCGTCAAGGTGACGCTCGACGAACCGCAGGGCGATTTCCTCTACGACATGGGCTGGGGAGACGCGGTGATGGTGGCGCCCGAATCGGCGGCCGGCAACAAGGAAAAGCCGATCGGCACGGGACCGTTCAAGTTCGATCATTGGGCCAAGGGCTCGGAGATCACGCTGGTCAAGAACCCGGATTACTGGGGCAAGCCCGTTGCCCTCGACAAAGCGGTCTTCCGCGTCGTCCCGGATGCCGCCGCCGCGGTCCCTGCTTTGCTCTCCGGCGACATCCAGGCTTTCCCAAACGTGCCCCCGGAAGCCGTAGCCCAGCTCAAGAGCGATCCGAACCTCAAGGTGGTGATCGGCACGACCGAGGGCGAAACCATCATGTCGATCAACAACAAGAAGCCGCCCTTCGACAAACTGGCGGTTCGGCAGGCGCTCGCCTCCGCCATCAATCGCAAGGCGATCATCGACGGGGCCCAGGATGGCTATGGCACCCCGATCGGCTCGCATTTTTCACCGGCCGACGCCGGCTATATCGACCTGACCGGCGTCTATCCCTACGATGTTGCCAAGGCGAAGGAATATCTGAAGGAAGCAGGCCTGCCGGACGGCTTCAAGGCAACACTCAAGCTGCCGCCAACCCCCTACGCGCGCAATGGGGGCCAGATCATCCAGTCGGAATTGAAGGAGATCGGCGTTGACGTCCAGATCATCCCGGTCGAGTGGGCGGACTGGCTGAAGCAGGTCTTCACCGACAAGGATTTCGACCTGACGATCATCTCGCATACCGAGCCGGCCGACATCGGCATCTATTCACGGCCCGGTTATTATTTCCAGTATGACAATCCGAAGTTCAACGACGTCATCAAGGAGTTGAGCAGGACGGCCGACCAGAGCAAGCGGCTCGAACTTCTCGGTGAGGCACAGAAAATACTCGCTCATGACGTCCCGGCTGTCTATCTGTTCGAACTGCCCAAGATCGGCGTATGGGATGCCAAGCTCGAAGGCATGTGGGCTAATTCGCCGATCCAGGCGAACGACCTGACGCAGGTGAAATGGTCCGACTGACCCTTATCACCCTAACGGCAATTGCCCCGGCGAGCGGCCGCTTCCGGGGCAATTGCTTTTCCTGCGCGACCAGCCAATGACCGCTTATATCCTCAAGCGCGTTGCCATCGGCATCGTCACTCTGGTTTTCGCCTCCATCGTCATCTTCGCGGTGTTGGAAGTGATGCCGGGCGATCCGGCGCGGCTCATGCTCGGAATAAATGCAAGTGCCGACTCGGTCGAGACGCTGCGCCGGCAGATGGGCCTCGACCAGCCCCTGATCGTGCGATACCTGCACTGGGCCGGCGGCATGCTGACCGGCGATTTCGGCAAATCCTTCACTTACTCTTCCCCGGTCCGCGACCTCATTATCGAGCGCGGCGTGGTATCTCTCCCGCTTGCTCTCATCGCCCTTTTTCTTTCCGCGGTCATCGGCATCCCGATCGGCGTCTTTTCCGCCTCGCGGCGCGGCAAGGCGGCCGACACCGCCGTCATGGGCGTCGCGCAGCTTGGCGTCGCCATTCCGAATTTCTGGTTCGCGCTGCTCCTGATCTATGTTTTCGCCGTCTGGCTGCGGCTCGTCCCGGCGGGCGGCTTCCCCGGATGGAGCACCGGTATCTGGGCGGGCCTCAAAGGGCTAATCCTGCCGGCAGTTGCGCTCGCCCTGCCGCAGGCCGCGATCCTCGCGCGCGTGACCCGTTCGGCGCTACTGGAAGTGCTCGGCGAAGACTATATCCGAACCGCGCGCGCCAAAGGACTGCCGCGCCGCCGGGTGCTGCTCCATCATGCGCTGCGCAACGGCATGATCCCGGTCATGACCATCCTCGGCCTGCAATTCGCCTTCCTGCTCGCCGGCACCATCATCATCGAGAACGTCTTCTATCTCCCCGGCCTCGGGCGGCTGGTCTACCAGGCGATCACGCAGCGCGACCTGATCGTCGTGGAAGGCATCATCATGGTCCTCGTCGCCTCGGTGGTCTTCATCAATCTCCTCGTCGATCTCTCCTATCCGCTGGTCGATCCGCGCCTGAGGCACGCACGATGAGCGACATGGCCAGCAACGACACGCAAGCGCGCTTCCGTGACTTCGTCCGTGCCGCGCTCGCCAACCGCTCCTTCGTGACAGGACTCGCCATCGCGCTCGCCATTGCCCTGATGGCGCTCGTCTCCTTTGTCTGGACTCCTTACGACGTGGCGCACCTCGTCGTCTCCGACCGCATGAAGACGCCATCGGGCATGCACTGGTTCGGCACCGATAATTTCGGCCGCGACATCCTCTCCATGATCATGGTCGGTTCGCGCAATTCGATCGCGGTGGCGCTCGTCGCAGTCGGCATCGGCATGGGTATCGGCGTGCCGCTCGGATGCTGGGCAGCCGCGCACGGCGGATGGCTGGACGAGGCGATCATGCGGCTGAACGATGTCGTCTTCGCCTTCCCGGCCCTGATGTCGGCCATCATGATCACCGCGATCTTCGGACCGGGCGCGGTCAATGCCATCATCGCCATCGGCATCTTCAACATCCCGGTTTTCGCGCGTGTCGCCCGCGCCGGCGCACTGGCGCTATGGCCGCGCGAATTCATCCTCGCCGCCCGCGCATCCGGCAAGGGCACGACGCTCATCACCGTCGAGCACATCTTTCCCAACATCGCCAATCTGCTGCTCGTGCAGGGCACGATCCAGTTCGCGCTCGGCGTGCTGGCGGAAGCCGGCCTCTCCTATCTCGGCCTCGGCGCGCAGCCGCCCATGCCGAGTTGGGGCCGCATGCTGTTCGACGCGCAGACCCGCATGATGGTGGCGCCCTACATGGCGATCTTTCCCGGCCTCGCCATCGTCATCACCGTGCTTGGCCTCAACCTCCTCGGCGACGGCCTCTCCGACGTGCTCGACCCCAAGCTGAGACGCCGGCGATGAGCCTGCTCGAAATCGAGAAGCTGTCGCTCGACATCGGCGGCGTCCCTATCCTGCGCGGCGTCGACCTATCGATCGGCGCAGGCGAGATCATGGGACTGGTCGGCGAATCCGGCTCCGGCAAGTCGATGACAGCGCTGACCGTCATGCAACTCCTGCCGGTCGGCGCACGTGCCTCGGGCCGCGTCACCTTCGACGGCATCGATATTTTATCCGCGCCGGAGCAAGCCATGTGCCGGCTGCGCGGCGATGATATCGGGATGGTGTTCCAGGAGCCGATGACGGCGCTGAACCCGGTCAAGACGATCGGCGAGCAGGTCGCAGAGGGGATACGCTGGCACACCGGCGCCAACCGTGCGGACGCCGAGGCGCGTGCCCGCACCATGCTCGACCGGGTCGGCTTGCCAGAAGCGAAATTCCCGCTGTCGCGCTATCCGCACGAGCTTTCGGGCGGCCAGCGCCAGCGCGTCGTCATCGCCATCGCCTGCGCGCTGAAGCCGAAGCTCCTCGTCGCCGACGAGCCGACGACGGCGCTCGACGTGGTGCTGCAAAAGCAGATCCTCGAACTGTTGCGCGGCCTCGTCGACGAAGACCGGATGGGGCTGCTCCTGATCTCGCACGATCTGGCCGTGGTCGCCGACATGTCCGACCGCGTGACGGTCATGCGCCATGGCGAGGTGATGGAGGAAGGCGAGACGGCGCGGACGCTGTCCGAACAGATGCATCCCTATACGCGGCAACTCGCGCAGGCCTCGATGCATGTGCCGGCTCGGAGAGGCGGCGATATTCCGGGTCATTCGGCCCCTCTCCTCGAAGTCTCCTCCATCATCAAGGACTATCCCGGCCGCCGTGCTTCGCTCTTGCGCCGGCAAGAACCCTTCCGCGCCGTGGACGAGGTTTCGTTCTCGGTCGAGTCTGGCCAGTCGGTGGCGCTGGTGGGGCGTTCCGGTTGCGGGAAATCGACGCTGGCGCGCATGATCCTGGCGCTCGACCGACCGACCGGCGGCGACATAAGGCTTCTCGGGCAATCGCTCGCCGGCAAAAGCGAGGCGGCGCTGCGACCCTCCCGCAGAAATATGCAGGTCGTGTTCCAGGATCCCTACGGCTCGTTCGACCCGCGCCACAAGGTCGAGAAGCTGGTCGGCGAACCGCTGCATCTGCTCGAAAAGCAACCGGGGGCAAAAGAGCGCCGCGAGATGATCGCCGCCGCGCTCGCCGAAGTCGGCCTCTCGCCGTCGGACATGGAAAAATACCCGCACGAATTTTCCGGCGGCCAGCGACAGCGCATCTCGATTGCGCGCGCCGTCATCACGCGCCCGAAGCTGATCGTCGCGGACGAACCCGTCTCGGCGCTCGATGTTTCCATTCGCGCGCAGATCCTCGACCTGTTCGCCGACCTCAACCAGAAGCTCGGCGTCGCCTATATCTTCATTACCCACGATCTGACGGTCGCGCGCGCCATCACCGACGACGTCATGGTCATGCATGAAGGCCGTATCGTGGAGAGGGGCCGCACCGGCGACATTCTCGACCATCCGCAATCGGAGGCTGCGCAAGCGCTGGTCGCCGCCGCGCCCGATCTTAACCGCGCCATCGCCCGGCGGCTGGAGATGCAGGGCCGGCAGGCGGGACTGTAACACGTCGCTTTTGAATGCCCGCGCGTCGTCTCGCAACTAGCGGCGCTCCGGCCGTTGCGGCAATGCTCAATCCAACACAACGAGACGAGGCATATATGGCCGATCTGATCATCGTCTACTGGCGCGATATACCGGCACAGGTGATCGTCAAACGGGGCCGGCAGAACGCCAAGCGCGAACTCTCCTTGCGCTTTACCGAGGCGATCGACATGTGCGCCATGCGCACCGGCGCGTCGGCCACCGGCGACTATCTCGAACAATGGCGCAAGGCCGATCCGATTCCCGTCGGCGACGATCTGGAAGCGGAGGCCGATAAGGCGCTCGCCGACCTCGAGACGAAATTCAACCGCGAGCGGCTGGTTGCGCTGGTCAAGGCAGGCGGCAAGGAAAATGGCTGAGAAGCCCGCCTCCACGACCGCATCCGGCCCGGCGGACGGCACCGCGACGCCGCCATCCGCATCCGGCGGCGTGACACAGGCGACGATCGTCAAGAAGACGGCGCCGAAAAGCGACTACAAGCCCTCCAACGTGTCGCCCCAGCGCCGTGTTCAACGCAGCTATACCGTACGGCTCTGGTCGGTTCGCCATTCGCGCTTCCTCGAATGGTTCTATGCGCGCTTCGCCGACGCTTTCCTCGCCCTCCATCCGCTCTGGAAGGCGATCGGCTATGGCCGGGTCGAAGGCCCGGTCAAGTTCGTCGAGAAGCGCGTCAAGGGCTTTATGTTCGACTGCCGCATGTGCGGGCAATGCGTGCTTTCCTCTACCGGCATGTCGTGCCCGATGAACTGCCCCAAGCAACTCCGCAACGGCCCCTGCGGCGGCGTACGCGCAAACGGCAATTGCGAGGTGGAACCTGACATGCCCTGCGTCTGGGTCAAGGCATGGGAGGGCTCGCGCAACATGCGTCATGGCGATGCGATCCTCGCCGTGCAAAAGCCTGTCGACCAGTCCCTGCGCGAGACCTCGGCCTGGCTGCGCGTCACCGCGCTGGCCGCGGCGGAGCGGGAAAAGGCAAGGACGGAGGCGGCATGACCTCTTCCCGCCACATCCAGCCCGACGAGAACCCGGCCGGCATCGACCTGCCGCTCGATCCCCTGCCCGGCCATTCCTCGCTCGGGCGGCTCGAGCGCGTGCTGAAGCGCGGCGAATTCGCCGTCACGGCCGAACTCAACCCGCCCGACAGCGCCAATCCCGAGGACGTCTACCAGCGTGCCGCCGTCTTCGACGGCTGGGTGGACGGCATCAATGCGGTCGATGCTTCAGGCGCCAATTGCCATATGTCGTCGGTGGGTATCTGCGCGCTCCTGACCCGCATGGGCTATGCGCCGATCATGCAGATCGCCTGCCGCGACAAGAACCGCATCGCCATCCAGGGCGACGTTCTGGGCGCTTCCGCCATGGGCGTCGCCAACATCCTTTGCCTGACGGGTGACGGCGTGCAGGCCGGCGACCAGCCCGGCGCCAAGCCCGTTTTCGATCTCGACTGCATGTCGCTTCTGGAAACCGTCCGCACCATGCGCGACAACGGGAAATTCCTCTCCGGCCGCAAGCTCACCACGCCGCCCGCCGTCTTCCTCGGCGCGGCCGTCAACCCGTTCGCGCCGCCTTACGATTTCCGGCCGATGCGCCTCGCCAAGAAGATCGCCGCAGGCGCGCAGTTCGTGCAGAGCCAGTACTGCTTCGACGTGGCGATGTTCCGCACCTACATGCAGCGCGTGCGAGACCTCGGCCTGACGGAACAATGCTTCGTCCTGGCCGGCGTCGGGCCGCTTGCCTCGGCCAAGACGGCGCGCTGGATCCGCTCCAACGTGCCGGGCATCCATATCCCGGACGCCATCATAAAACGCCTCGAAGGGGCCGCCGATCAGAAGACGGAAGGCAAACGGCTCTGCATCGACATCATCAACGAGGTGAAGGAAATCCCCGGTGTCGCCGGCGTCCACGTCATGGCCTACCGGCAGGAGGAATATGTCGCCGAAATCGTGGCCGAATCCGGCGTCTTGAAGGACCGGCGACCGTGGAAACGCGAAGCACGACACGACGACCAGGTCGTCGCCGATCGGCTTGACAGTATCCTGAACGATGAAATTACCGAGCAGCCTGCCGACCGTGTGGAAAGGGCGGCAAACTGAGCCGGTCGCCGTCACGGCTGTTGAACAAGAAGAGATAACGATATAAAGAAGTCTTTATATCATACGGAGACCACCATGACCCGAACCATAGTCGCATCCGCGACCCGCGAAATCGTCATCGGTTTCGACCAGCCCTTCTGCGTCATCGGCGAGCGCATCAATCCGACCGGCCGCAAGAAGCTCGCCGCCGAGATGATCGAAGGCAACTTCGAGACCGTGAAGAAGGACGCGCTGGAGCAGGCCGCCGCGGGCGCGACCATGCTCGACGTCAATGCCGGCGTGACGGCCGTGGACCCGAACGCGACCGAGCCCGCCCTGCTCGTCCAGACGCTGGAGATCGTGCAGGGGCTCGTCAGCCTGCCCCTTTCGATCGATTCGTCCGTCACCGGCGCTATCGAGGCGGCGCTGAAAGTCGCCAAGGGGCGGCCGCTGGTGAACTCCGTCACCGGCGAGGAAGAGAAGCTCGAGGCGATCCTGCCGCTCATCAAGAAATACAACGTGCCGGTCGTTGCCATTTCCAACGACGAGACCGGCATCTCCATGGACCCCGACGTCCGTTTCGCCGTCGCCAAGAAGATCGTCGAGCGTGCCATGGACTACGGCATCAAGCCGGAAGACGTGGTGGTCGATCCGCTGGTCATGCCGATCGGCGCGCTGGGTGACGCCGGTCGACAGGTTTTCGCGCTTTTGCGCCGCCTGCGCGAGGAACTGAAGGTCAACACGACCTGCGGGCTTTCCAATATCTCCTTCGGCCTGCCCCACCGGCACGGCATCAATGGCGCCTTCATTCCAATGGTGATCGGCGCGGGCATGACTTCAGCGATCATGAATCCCTGCCGGCCGCAGGAAATGGAGGCCGTTCGCGGCGCCAACGTTCTTGCCGGCACCGACAAGGACTGCATGAACTGGATCAAGACCTACAAGGACTACAAGCCTGCCGCAGCCGGCCAACCGGCAGCCGCGCCAGCTGCCGCGCCGGCGGAAGGCGCGGGCGGTTCCAACGGCGGCCGTCGGCGCGGCGGCCGCGAGGCGCGCCGGGCGGCGGGGTAAAGGGTTTTACCGTGCGTCCTTCGAGGCTCGCTCCGCTCGCACCTCAGGATGAGGGAGGATGGTGCGCGTCATCTCGAATTCTGAACCGTTTGCGCAAACCGGTTGCGATGACTCAGTGCATCAAAACTCTGGACTTGTACGAGAACGCCAATCGTCCTCATCCTGAGGTGCGAGCGCAGCGAGCCTCGAAGGACGCACGACCGATCAGCTGGCTTCACACCGCCCCGAGCGCCATGTCGAACAGCGCCATGCCGGCCCATGAACCGGCAAGACCGGTGACGCCGCCGATGAAAAAACTGTCGTCCATGATGGGCCAGAACAGGTGGAGTACCAGGGCGGCGAGGATCGACCCGCAGATGGCGGCAGCCAGATATTGCGGGTTCTTCAGCCATGGCCCCTTGAAGAGCCTAACCATGAAGAACCCCGTAGTCACCGCGGAAAATAGAATACCGGACATCGTTCCACTCGTTCCGCGGTGGACTATCCCCCATATGCAGCAATGAAGTGTAAAGGCGGGAAGTAAACTTCTCGGCAAACTGGCAGCGAAATGAACAGCGAAGCGCCTAATCCCCTGGTTCTCTTCATGCCTTCCGGCAAGCGCGGTCGCTTCCCGATCGGCACGCCCCTCCTGGACGCGGCGCGCTCGCTCGGCGTCTATGTCGAGAGCGTCTGCGGCGGCCGCGCCACCTGCGGGCGCTGCCAGATCGAGATACAGGAAGGCAATTTCGCCAAGCACAAGATCGTCTCGTCCAACGACCACATCTCGCCCAAGGGGCCAAAGGAAGAGCGTTACGAGCGCGTGCGCGGGCTGCCGGAGCACCGCCGCCTTTCCTGCTCGGCTACCGTCCAGGGCGATCTTGTTGTCGATGTGCCGCAGGACACCGTCATCAACGCGCAGGTCATCCGCAAGGCTGCGACCGACC
>JAKDNM010000174.1 GCA_030456445.1 Hyphomicrobiales bacterium | reverse complement strand
GCCTGCCCTCAGCTCGCCAGCGCCTCCAGCGGCGGGCAGGAGCAGACGAGGTTGCGGTCGCCTGCGACATTGTCGATACGCGACACGGGGGGCCAGTATTTTGCCGCCGGGTCGGATCCGAGGTCCGGAAACGCGGCGATCTTCCGTGAATAGGGATGCGTCCAGTCGTCGGCCAGCGTGTCCGTGGCCGCATGCGGTGCGTTGACCAGCGGATTGTCCTCTTTCGGCCATTCGCCGCTCGCCACTTTCGCGGCCTCGGCGGCGATGGCGATCATGGCGTCGCAGAAGCGGTCGAGTTCGCGTTTCGGTTCCGATTCGGTCGGCTCGACCATCAGCGTTCCGGCTACCGGCCACGACATGGTCGGCGCGTGGAAACCGTAATCTATCAAGCGCTTGGCGACATCTTCCACGGTGATGCCTGCGCTGTCTTTCAGGACCCGCGTATCGAGGATGCATTCATGTGCGACGCGCCCATTGCGGCCGGCGTAGAGCACCGGATAATGCGCCTTCAGCCGCTCTGCCATATAGTTGGCCGACAGGATGGCATTCTCCGTCGCCTGCTTCAGGCCGGACGCGCCCATCATGCGGATATACATCCACGTGATCGGCAGGATCGAGGCGCTGCCGAACGGTGCCGCCGCCACCGCATGCGAGGAGCCAAGCGCCTCGTGCCCCGGTAAAAAGCGCTTGAGGTGCCTGGCCACGCCGATCGGGCCGATGCCGGGGCCACCGCCGCCATGCGGGATGCAGAAGGTCTTGTGCAAATTCATGTGGCAGACATCGGCGCCGATGTCGCCCGGCCGCGCAAGCCCGACCATGGCGTTGAGATTGGCGCCGTCGAAATAGACCTGCCCGCCATGCTGGTGGATCACTGAGCAGATATCGCGGGCGCCTTCCTCGAAGACGCCATGCGTCGAGGGATAAGTGAACATCAGGGCGGCGAGGTTTTCGGCGTGCTGCGCCGCCTTGGCCTTAAGGTCGTCGATATCGATATCGCCATTCTCCGTGCAGGCGACGACGATCACGCGCATGCCGGCCATATGCGCGCTCGCCGGATTGGTGCCATGCGCGGAAGAGGGGATGAGACAGACGTCGCGATGCTTCTCGCCGCGCGCGAGATGGTAGCGGCGAATGGCCAGGAGCCCGGCATATTCGCCCTGGCTGCCGGCATTGGGTTGCAGCGAGACGGCGGCAAAGCCGGTGATCTCGGCAAGCCAATCCTCGAGCTGCCCGATCATCCGGCGATAGCCGCGCGTCTGGCTCGCTGGAGCAAACGGGTGGAGGTTAGCGATCGACGGCCAGCTTACCGGCATCATCTCGGCTGCCGCGTTCAGCTTCATCGTGCAGGAGCCGAGCGGGATCATGGCGCGGTCGAGCGCCAGATCCTTGTCGGAGAGCCGACGCAGGAAGCGCATCATCTCCGTTTCGGAGCGGTTCTCGTGAAAGACCGGCTGGGTCAGGAAATTGTTGCCGCGCGGCTCGCCGGGCAGGGCGCTCTTCGCTGTATCCGGCAAGGCTGCGCCGAGAAGCGAAGCAATTGCCTGAAGATCGGCCTCGGTCGATGTCTCGTCAAAGGCGATGCCGAGGCGGTTCTTGCCGATGACGCGAAGCAGCCGGCCGCCCTTTTCCGCAATCTCGACAATGGCTTCCGCATCGCCCTTCACCGTGACTGTCAGGGCGTCGAAGACGGCGCTGCCATCAACCTCCACCTTCGCTGCTTTCAGTGCGGCGTGGAGCCGCGAGGCCAACCCGTGCACGCGGGCCGCGATTGCCTGCAAGCCATCCGGTCCGTGCCAGATTGCATAGGCGGCGGCCATGTTGGCGAGCAGCGCTTGTGCCGTGCAGATGTTGGAGGTCGCCTTCTCGCGGCGGATATGCTGCTCGCGCGTCTGCAGCGCGAGGCGATAGCCGGGCCTTCCCTTGCTGTCGACGGATTGGCCGACGAGCCGGCCCGGCATCAGCCGCGTCAGCCGGTCGGCCACCGCGCAATAGGCAGCGTGCGGGCCGCCGAAACCCATCGGCACGCCGAAGCGCTGCATCGAGCCGACGACAATGTCGGCGCCGAGCGTCGCCGGCGGTTCCGTCAGGGTGAGAGCCAGCGGATCGGCGACGAAGATCACCAGAGCGTCAACCTCCTTCGCCATGCGGATGGCGGCCGAGTGGTCGCGATAAACGCCGAATGTGTCGGGCCAGGGCACGATCAGCGCCGCCGTCTCGCCATCCACCTCGCCTTCGGCGATCGTCATGCCGAGCGGTTCGGCGCGCGTCTTCGCGACATCGAGCACCTGCGGGTGCAGCGCTCCGGCGAGCGCCACGCGCACGCGCTTCTCGCGGTGATGCCTGAACGCCATGCCCACAGCTTCCGCCACCGCCGTCGCCTCGTCGAGCAACGAGGCCGAAGCGATCGGCAGTCCGGTCAGTTCGGTGACCAGTGTCTGGAAATGGAAGAGCATTTCAAGGCGCCCCTGGCTGATCTCGGCCTGATAGGGCGTGTAGGCCGTGTACCAGGCCGGGTTCTCGAACAGATTGCGCTGGATCACGGGCGGTACGAAGCAGCCATGATAGCCCTGGCCGATGAAGCTCTTCAGCACCTTGTTCCGGCCCATCAGCGCCGAAAGCTCGCCGAGCGCTTCTGGTTCACTCGCGGCCGGCGGCAGATCGAGCAAGCGGTCGAGCCGGATCGATTTCGGCACTGCCTGCGTGATCAGCGTTTCGACGGAGGGGATGCCGAGCGCCGCCAGCATGGCGCGCTGGTCTTGTGCGCTTGGTCCGATATGGCGGACGGCGAAGGGAAATGTGGAAGAGGTCATGCTGCGATCCTGCCTGAGATTTGTGCCGGGAATTCAGCCGATCAGTTTCTTGTAGGCGGCTTCGTCCATCAGGCCCGACAACTGGCCTTCGTCCGAAAGCTTCATCTTCCACAGCCAGCCGTCGCCGGCGGCTGCCGAATTGACCAGCGCCGGCTCGCTCGAAAGCTTGTCGTTGACGTCCGCGATCTCCCCATCGACGGGGGCATAAACGTCTGAAGCGGCCTTCACCGATTCCACTACGACCGTCGCATCGCCCTTCGACAGTGCCCGACCCTTTTCGGGCAGTTCGACAAAAACGATGTCGCCCAGTTGTTCCTGCGCGTAATCGGTTATGCCGATCGTCGCCACGCCGTTCTCGACGCTGATCCATTCGTGGTCTTCGGTGAAATAGGTGGTCGCCATAGAGGGTTATCCTTTGCGGTAGCGGTGAGGAACGAAAGGAAGGCTATGCACGGTGATTGGCAGCCTGTTGCCGCGCACGTCGGCGAAAAGGCGGATGCCCGGCCTGGCGAGTTCGGTCGCGACATAACCTATGGCGACCGGCGCTTCGGCGCTCGGGCCAAAGCCGCCTGAGGTGACGCGCCCGACGCGTTCGCCGCTTTCGGAGAAGAGTTCGACACCGTCGCGTACCGGCTGGCGACCCTCCGGCTTCAATCCGACGCGCTTTTCCGCCGGCCCTGCCGCGGTCTTCTTCGCCAGCGCCTCGGCTCCGATGAAGACGCCTTTTTCCCGCACCGGTTTCGGGATCGCCCACATCAGTGCGGCGGAGACGGGATCGGTGGACGGATCGATATCGTGCCCGTGCAGGCAAAGACCGGCTTCGAGCCGCAGGCTGTCGCGGGCGGCGAGGCCGACCCATTGGACGCGCTTGTCGGCGAGCAGGTTTTCGGCGAGTGCTGCGCCGTCCTCTACCGGCACCGCGATCTCGAAACCGTCTTCGCCCGTATAGCCGGACCGCGTCAGGAACCAGCCAGGCCTTGGCTCGAAGCCCTGCATGAAGCCCAGATGCGTCGCGTCGATACCGGCGGCGACAAGCACCTCCTCCGCGTCCGGTCCCTGCAAGGCCAGGAAGACGCGCTCCAGCGGCTCAAGCGTGCAATCGAAATCCTGCGCCGCCGCTTTCAGGTGCTTCTCGTCGGCAGCCGCGTTGCCGGCATTGGCGACGACCATGAAACGATGTGCCCCGAGCCGCGTGACGATCAAATCGTCCAGAATGCCGGCATGCTCATCGAGCAGCAGCGTATATTTCGACTGGCCGATATCGAGGGCGTCGGCGTCGAGCGGGCAGGCCCGGCCAAGGAAGGCGGCGACATCGGGGCCGCTCACCTCGAAAAGCCGCATATGCGAGATGTCGAAGAGCCCGGCATGGGCGCGGGTATGAAGGTGCTCCTTCATCACGCCGGCCGGATAGCTGATCGGCATGAGCCAGCCGGCAAAGGCGCCGAAGCGCGCGCCGGCGGTCTTGTGCATATCCTGCAGAGGAAGGGTTTTGGTGGTCTGTTCGTTACCGCTCATGGCTTCTCCAGAAAAGCACGATCAGCCGCTCTCGCGGCCATTCCGTGCCCCTCTGTCTGAAGCCTGAGAGACTTGCGCCTCCGGAACTCTGTCGGCGGCGCTTACACCTTCGGCGCGGGGTTTCCCCCGACTTTCCAGAGCGTCTATCCCGTCAACGGTTCTTTTGCCTGAGAGATTTCGGGCGATTTCCCCTTCGGCGGCCGCACAAGGCGACGCTCTCCCGCAAACGGTTGGAGCCGAGGCTCCCGACAGCCAATGCTTATCTCACGGCAAGTGGAATGTCACTCCCCCGCCGTCAGCTCTTCCAGAAGCGATTTATTGATGCGGCCGAGATTGCCGAGTTCCCTGCTGATCCGTCCGATCAGTTCCCCCGTCTCCTCATGCAACGAGGTCAGTTTCTCCAACTGGCCGGCGACTTTGTCGGCACTTATGCGCTCGACCGGTTCGATGGGCGAGGTCCCGACGCCGTGAAGCAGCCACGATATCGAGACGCTGAGGAGGCCGGAAAGCATGTTCAGCCGATGCGTTGCCGGCTGCGAGCGGTCGCGCTCCCAGGCATTAACCGTGGCCATCTTCACGCCAAGGCGCCAGGCGATATCTTTTGCCGTCAGACCGGCTGCTTCGCGGGCACGGGAAAGCCGTCCGCCCATCGTGTCCATGTCCGGCGTCTGTTCGTAAATATTCATCGTATCGGGGTCTCCCGCATCGTTCCGGATTGTATGGGATCGTTCCATATCGCTTTTGCGACATCGTCCACCAATATAGCGACCTGGTCGCGAGAGACAACCTTGCAGCCGGATTTAACGGTGCCAAACTTTCCGGGCCGACACCGCCGTTTCAGATGCCGGCATACCAGTCGTAGCCATTGTCTTCCCAATAGCCGCCCTTGCCCTGGCCGAATTGAGCAAGGCTGTCGGTCAACTCGATGGACTTCACGTATTTGGCCATCTTGTAGCCAAGCTGGCGCTCGACACGGCAGCGCAGCGGCGCGCCGTTTGCGACCGGCAACGACTTGCCGTTCAGCCCGTAGGCCATGATGGTCTGGGGGTGGCGCGCGTCGATCATGTCGATCGATTCGTAATATTTGATGCCGCCGGAAAGATTCTCCTCGATCGTGTCGAGGCATTTGAAGACAACATAGCGCGCCTTAGGCTTCACCTTCGCCTGGTCGAGCAGATAGGCAAGCGGCACGCCGGTCCATTCGGCGATGCAGCTCCAGCCCTCGACGCAGTCGTGCCGCGTGATCTGCGTGCGGCCCGGCATGTTGCGAAGTTCGTCGAGCGAGAAGGAGAGGGGCTTTTCGACCAGTCCGCCGATTTCGAAACGGTAGTCGGCGAAGTTGGCGGCTGCAAGCGCACGGTAATTGGGATCGTCCGGGTCGGTACTGCCGTTCGGCCGCTGCGGCTGGCGGATTTCGCTTTTGGGATATTCGCGCGCCAGCGCCTCGCGGCCCACGACAAGACGCTGTGCCTTGTAGGTGAGGTCGTTGGCGCTTTCGATGAAGTTGCGCACGGCATTGTCGCGGTCGCCGAGCGCGTCGAAGACATCGCAGCCGGACAGCATCAGGCCGGAACCGGCGATCGTTGCCGAAGTGAGGAATTTGCGGCGGGAGAGCATGAATTTGGCCATCTCTATTCTCCCGGCTCCGGCACAGGTTTCCCCGGTGGATCGGTGCGGTACCAGCCGGTTACGATGGAACGCAGTTCGTTGAGCGGTCCTGCCGCCAGCACCATCAGGATATGAACGATGAAGAAAAGCACGATCAGCGCCATGCCGATGAAATGGATGGTGCGCGCCGTCTGCCTTCCGCCGAAGATGTCGAGCAGGAAGGG
>JAKDNM010000007.1 GCA_030456445.1 Hyphomicrobiales bacterium | reverse complement strand
CGAGTCACTGATTCGTCGCCGATTCGTTCCAGACTCGTTCCAGTCGTTAATTTTGCTCGTTTGCCGTTTTGCACCGGCCGCGATTTCCTATATGTGGATGGCAGGCTCGGAACGCCTTCCACCGGGCGATACGTTGCAGCTTCCGCGGCGAAGGCGCGGCCAGGGGAAGGTCCTCTCCCAAAACCCTCCAAAGTCGAGATGAATCTCCAGACCATGCCCGACATACAGTCCGTGCCCTCGGGGCGCGACGTGACCGCCATCCTCGGCCCGACCAACACCGGCAAAACCCATCTCGCCATCGAAAGGATGGTGGCGCATGAAAGCGGGGTGATCGGCCTGCCGCTGCGCCTGCTCGCACGCGAGGTCTACGGCCGGGTGGTCGAAAAGGTCGGCGCCGCCCAGGTCGCGCTGCATACGGGCGAGGAGAAGATCACGCCGCCCGGTGCCCGCTTCTCGGTCTGCACCGTGGAGGCGATGCCGCGCGAGACGGATGCCGCCTTCGTGGCCATCGACGAGGTCCAGCTTGCAGGCGATCTCGAGCGCGGCCACATCTTCACCGACCGCATCCTCAATCTGCGCGGCCGGCAGGAAACGCTCCTTCTCGGCGCCGCCACCATGCGCGGCATCCTGGAAAGGCTCCTGAAGGGCGTCTCCACGGTCACGCGGCCGCGCATGTCGCACCTCGCCTATGCCGGCCAGAAGAAGATCACGCGGCTGCCGCGCCGTTCGGCGATCGTCGCTTTCTCGGCCGACGAGGTCTATGCGATAGGCGAACTCATTCGCCGGCAGCGCGGCGGCGTGGCCGTCGTCATGGGCGCGCTCAGCCCGCGCACCCGCAACGCGCAGGTAGCGCTCTACCAGTCCGGCGACGTAGACTATCTCGTCGCCACCGACGCCATCGGCATGGGCCTCAACCTCGATGTCGACCATGTCGCCTTCGCCCAGAACCGCAAGTTCGACGGCTTCCAGTTCCGTGATCTTACCGCCGCCGAACTCGGCCAGATCGCCGGGCGCGCCGGCCGGCATCTTCGTGACGGAACCTTCGGCGTCACCGGACAGGTGGATCCGCTGGCAGACGATTTGATCGAGAAGATCGAGGGCCACGATTTCGAGCCGGTGAAGGTGCTGCAATGGCGCACCGCCTCCTTCGATTTCTCCAGCCTCGACGCGCTGAAGCGCTCGATCGAGACGACGCCGGCCTTCGACGGCCTGACGAAGGCGCTGCCGGCGGTCGACCAGCGCGCGCTGGAGCATCTGTCGAAGGAGCCTGGCATAAGCGACCTCGCCACCAGCCGCCAGCGCGTCTCGATGCTGTGGGACGCCTGCGCCCTGCCCGACTACCGGCGAATAGCGCCGGCGCAGCATGCCGATTTGATCGCCTCCATTTATCTCGACCTCGTGCGCAAAGGGCAGGTGAACGAGGACTATCTCGCCAACCAGGTCGAGCGCTCCTCCTCGACCGAGGGCGACATCGATACGCTTTCGGCCCGCATCGCCCAGATCAGGACATGGACCTTCGTGTCGAACCGGCCGGGCTGGCTTGCCGATCCGACACACTGGCAGGAGAAAACGCGCGAGATCGAGGATCGCCTGTCCGATGCGCTGCATGAGCGATTGACGAAACGCTTCGTAGACCGCAGGACTTCCGTCCTCATGAAGCGCCTGCGGGAAAACAGCATGCCGGAAGCAGAAATAGGGTCGTCGGGCACCGTTTTGGTGGAGGGCCACCATGTCGGTGAATTGCAGGGTTTCCGCTTTACGGCCGACCAGAGCGCCGAAGGCGAGGATGCTAAAGCGGTAAGGGCTGCCGCGCAAAAGGCGCTGGCGCAGGAGTTCGACGAACGCGCCGAGCGCTTCTCCGCCTGTGCCAATGGCGATCTTGCGCTCGCCTCCGACGGCACGGTGCGCTGGATCGGCGCGCCGGTGGCGACGCTGACCTCCGGCGACGACCCGCTGAAGCCGCGCGTCATCCTGCTGGCCGACGAGCAACTCACCGGCCCTGCGCGCGACAACGTCGCCGCGCGCGCCGAGCGTTTCGTCAATTACCAGATCGAAAGCCTGCTGAAGCCGCTGACCGACCTGTCCACCGCCGAGCAGCTATCGGGAATGGCGCGCGGCATCGCCTTTCGGCTGGTCGAGAATTTCGGCCTCATCAACCGTCGCGACATCGCCACCGACGTGAAGGCGCTCGACCAGGACGCGCGCGCCGCGCTGCGCCGGCTGGGCGTTCGTTTCGGCGCCTACCACATCTTCGTGCCGGCGCTGGTCAAGCCGGGGCCGGCGGGCCTCCTGACCCTGCTCTGGGCGCTTAAGAACGATGCCAAGGACCGGACAGGCTTCGGCGACGTCGTGCAATCGCTTGCGGCGGGCCGCACCTCGATCGTGACCGATCCGGCGTTCGATCCGGCCTTCTACCGGCTGGCGGGGTTCCGTGTTCTCGGCCGGCGCGCCGTGCGCGTCGATATCCTCGAACGTCTCGCCGACCTGATCCGTCCCGCGCTTGCCTGGAAGGCCGGAACCGGCGCCCGCCCCGAAGGCGCGTTCGACGGCAACGCCTTCACCGTCACGCCAGCCATGATGTCGATCCTCGGCGCCAAGGCTGAGGACATGGAAGAAATCCTGAAGGGCCTCGGCTATCGCGCCGAGGCGAAGCCGGCCGCCGAGGTGGCCGCGCGGCTCGAAGCGCTCGACCAAGCCGCTCGTGACGCAGCGGCGGCGGCCGAGGCGGCAAAGGCCGCCGCCGCGCAGGCGGCGGAAACCGTCGAGGCGGTAGCCCAAGCTTCCGGGCAGGAATCCAAACCAGAGGCAGCGGAAGGCGGCGAAGCGGCAACTGCCGATCCGGCAAGCGAGGCCGAGCCGGCTGCCGACACGGGCGACGCCGAAAACCGGCAGGCACCGGCAGCGGAAGCCATTGCGCCCGACGCCAGCGAGGCCGCGGAACCGGCGACCGACGAAACGGTTACGCAAGGCACCGATGCCCCTGCCTCTCCCAAGCCCCCGGAAGCCGAGGCGAACGACGCTTCCGAGGCGGCCGCACCGGCTACCGAAAAGGCCGGTGGCGACACTCTCTCAGGCGAAGAAGACGTGCCAACCGTCGTCGTCGCGACGGAGCCCGCCTCCACGGAGGAGGGTATGGTGGCCGAGGAGCCGAAGCCGATCCTTCTGTGGCGGCCGGCGCGGTTCGAGCGCGGCCCGCGACACGAACATCAGCGCGGCGGCAAGGGCCGGCACCAGGGCGGCGGGGCGAATGCCGATGTTCGTCGCGACGAACGCGATGCCGGTCACCGCCGCGCCGGGCAACAGGAAAAGCCCGGCCGGCACGACGGTGACGGCAAGAGCCGCAACCGCCATCGCAAGGGAGCACCTGGAGAGGCCCGCAACGGCACTGGCAAGCCCGCCTTCCAGAAGCCGCGCGAGGAACGGCCTGTCCGCTTCGATCCGGATTCGCCCTTCGCCAAGCTCGCGGCGCTCCGCGACCAGTTGAAGAAGTAGGCGGGCGCTCGCGTCGATGACCGCCGGGGACCTCCAGCGCATCGACAAGTGGCTATTCTTCGCCCGCGTCACGAAATCCCGCTCTCTTGCCGCCAGGCTCGTCCTCGCCGGCCGCGTCCGCGTCAATCGCGAGAAGGTGGAGCAGGCGGCGTATCCGGTGAAGCAAGGCGATGTGCTGACCGTCACGCTCGACCGGAGGGTTCTGGTCTACAGGATTCTCGGCTCTGGTGTCAGGCGCGGGCCGGCCGTCGAAGCGCGGGCGCTCTATGAGGACCTTACGCCGGCGGTGGAAGAGACGCCCGGCGCCCCGCCCGCCCGCGCGCCGGGAGCCGGCAGGCCGACCAAGAAGGAACGCCGTGCTCTCGACCGCCTGAACGGGGAATCCGGCTAGCGGAATGAATTTGACATTCGACACCCGCGTGATGTCGCCCTCCGGATCGAATGTCAAATTTAAGAATTCCACTAGAATCATAAAACTTGCTAGTGCGTTATATACGCGAGGCAGCTCCTCGCGGCCGGCGCCGCGACACGAAATGCCGCCCTTGCAAGCGTCCGTCAAAGCGGATACCTCACCGGCAAAAGCGCCTGAAATCGGAGGCCGGAGCCGCCAGATGACCTATGTCGTCACCGACAATTGCATCAAGTGCAAATATATGGATTGCGTGGAAGTCTGTCCGGTCGACTGCTTCTACGAAGGCGAAAACATGCTGGTCATCCATCCCGACGAATGCATCGACTGCGGCGTATGCGAACCCGAGTGCCCGGCCGACGCCATAAAGCCGGATACGGAGCCGGGCCTGGAAAAGTGGCTCCAGGTAAACACCGAATATGCCGACAAATGGCCGAATATCACGGCCAAGAAAGAACAGCCCTCCGACGCCAAGGAATTCGACGGCATGCAGGGCAAGTTCGAGAAGTATTTCTCTTCCGATCCGGGTGAAGGCGACTGACCACGGACAGCCCCGGCTGATTAGGCCGCGTTTCCTCTACTTTCGTCGAAATTTGTATACATTTTGCACCGCATTCGCTTCGCGCTTGCGGCAAATTGTTGATTCTTTCACATTTTTATGTTACATAAGACAAAAGATGCCGGGTGCCGCCCGGTGGTGATGTTGATCCAAGGCGAAGCCGCAGCAATCATCGACAGATGAACGACGATATCCGGGTCAGGGCAATCTGGGCTGGATAGTTGGTGCTTTATTTGGTCATCGGCTGGTCGGTGGCCAAGCGACCCCGCCCTCTCCGACGACATCGCGATAATCTAGAACGGCCAAGGCGGCCGGCCGCAGGACAGGAGTAGCAGGCGTATGGCAACCCAGCAGAAGAAACCCGCGCAGCGTCATGGTTTCAAGACCGGCGAATACATCGTCTATCCGGCGCACGGCGTCGGCCAGATTTCGTCGATCGACGAGCAGGAAGTTGCCGGTCACAAGCTGGAGCTTTTCGTGATCGATTTCCAGAAGGACAAGATGCGGCTGAAGGTGCCGGTCGCGAAGGCGACCTCCATCGGCATGCGCAAGCTTTCGGAAACCGACTATGTCGAGCGCGCATTGAAGGTCGTGCAGGGCCGCGCCCGCGTCAAGCGCACCATGTGGTCGCGCCGGGCGCAGGAATATGACGCGAAGATCAATTCGGGCGACCTGATCTCGATCTCGGAGGTCGTGCGCGACCTCTACCGGGCCGAGAACCAGCCGGAGCAGTCCTATTCCGAGCGGCAACTCTATGAAGCCGCGCTCGACCGCATGGCCCGCGAGATCGCCGCGGTAAACCGCGTGTCCGAGACGGAAGCCGTCCATCTCATCGAGGTCAACCTCAACAAAGGCCCGCGTCGCGGCGCCAAGGCCGACAATGAGGAAACCGAACAGGAGGAGGCGGCCTGATCCGCTTCCGCCGCTTCGGCTGAACGAACTTCTCTGAACGAAAAGCCCGGCCACACGCCGGGTTTTTTTGTTGCCCGGAAATGGCCGCGATGCCCCCGTCGCGAGCGACGGCCGCAATTCACCATGAACTTTTTGTAATGGAACGAGTCACGTACCGGCGCGTTGGTCCTGCTGTCCCCTTGCGCGGTGACGCGCGTTTGTGCGCCGATGCATCACCGCGGGACACCGGCCTCTCTGCCGGCTTATCGACTACTACCTAAGGCGCGCGACGATGAGGTCAAGGAGCGCGCGCGATGAATGAAGATTCGGCTAGGCGAAGCATGATCCGGACAGCCATGCGGGCCCCCTATCTCGAGCGGGGCGAAGAGCACGACCTTGCCGTGCGCTGGAAGGAAAAGCACGACCAGGAGGCACTCCATCGGATCACCACCGCACACATGCGGCTGGTCATTTCCATGGCTGCAAAATTCCGTCATTTCGGCCTGTCGATGAGCGACCTCATCCAGGAGGGCCATGTCGGCCTGCTTGAGGCCGCCGCACGTTTCGAGCCGGAGCGCGAGGTGCGCTTCTCCACCTATGCCACATGGTGGATCCGCGCCTCGATCCAGGATTACATCCTGCGCAACTGGTCGATCGTCCGGGGCGGCACGAGTTCGGCGCAAAAGGCGCTTTTCTTCAATTTGCGCCGCCTGAGAGCCCGCCTCGCCCAAGGATCGGAGATGCTTTCCAGCGCCGAGGTCTACAGGGAAATCTCCACCGCGCTCGGTGTTCCTGTAGCGGATGTCGCCATGATGGATTCGCGCCTGTCCGGCCCCGATGCCTCGCTCAACGCGCCATTGACCGATGAGGGCGGCAACGCTTCCGACCGGCAGGACTTCCTTGTTTCCGATGCGCCGCTTCCAGACGAGGTCGTCGGCGAGACCATCGATTTGGAGCGCCGTTCGGGCTGGCTCAACACCGCGCTCGGGGCGCTCAATGAACGCGAGTTGAAGATCATCCGCGAGCGCCGCCTGCGCGAGGAAGGCGCAACGCTGGAATCGCTCGGCGAACGTCTCGGCATCTCCAAGGAGCGGGTACGCCAGATAGAGAACCGCGCCCTGGAAAAGCTCCGTACCGCGCTCGTCAGGGAAAATCCCGAACTCGCTTCGATGTGACAGAGGACAAAGCCATGGCGGTCCTGTCTTGCAGCCCGTCGACAGATCGACGATCGGTGCGTAGAGCTACGTAAGCGCTGTTTGAATCAGCGGGATTCCTTCGATAGCGCCCTGCCAGATCAGTTGGAATGCAACGTAAAGGATAACCACCAGCCCGACATAGCCGATCCAGCGATAGCGATTGAGCAGGCTGCTGATGAGCGAGGCCGCGACCGCCATCAGCACTATCGACAGCAGAAGACCGAAGACGAGTATCGCGGGGTGCTCGCGGGCCGCACCGGCCACGGCAAGCACATTATCAAGCGACATCGATACATCTGCCACGATGATCTGAAGGGTTGCCTGTCCGAGCGTCTTGGCCGGGCGACTGTTAGCGATTGACGCGTCGGATGATCCAACCCCTACAACTGCCAACTCCGACGCCTCGGCTTCGCCGCGCAGATCTTTCCACATCTTCCAGCAGACCCATAGCAGCAGCAAGCCGCCAAGGAATGGCAATCCGGTCATTTCGAGCATTTGCGCGGCGATCACCGCGAACCCGAGCCGCAGCACCGTCGCCGCGACGATTCCCACCAGGATCGCCTTGTTGCGCTGTGGCCCCGGCAACCCCGCCGCCGCCATGCCGATCGCGACCGCGTTGTCGCCAGAGAGTACGAGATTGACCAGGATGACCTGCAGAAGCGCCCACAGACCGGTCTCAGAAAAAACGGCTATCGGAGTTCTCCAAGGTGGCTAGAGCATGATGTGATCGGATTGAATCACTCCATGCTCTTATCTCTTTGTTTGAGCATGATCTTTTCGGAAAACCGGTGCCCACTTTTCCGGATCATGCTCTAATTCGGCCCGCTATTCCGCATCTCAAAAACGTCGCCCGGACGCCCCGACCCATTGCTCAGGTGAGCATCGGATCGTCGGTCGCAACCGCCGCGCGTAACGCTACGCGCCTTTACGGCGATATCGAAACTGGAAGAGAGGACCTGATTTGCGCTGCGTAAGCGCGTTGCCGATCAAACCGACATCACAGGCGACGCCTCGCCTGCCAGAGGGGCCCGGCCTGTGTAACGACGATACTATGCGCCGCCGACCGGATACTTTCAAGGCTCGCCTGCCGCAGGAAATGCCATTTCTGGCCAGCTCACGGGCCTTTACACCGAGATCTGTTTCAGCCATTCGCGGCGGAAACAGGCTCTATATGGATGCGTACCATTCCGGTATCTGGATTCGCCCAGCCCTTGCGCATCGCGTAGCTGACCATGGCCTCGAAGTCGGCCGCCCAAATCTCGGAATCGCGCCTGGGAGTGGCCATCTCCTTCAGCCAGATGGTGGACGCCCACAGATGCTCACCATCGCCGTCCGCGACGAGTCCAGCCGGGAGCCAGTCGAACCGGTGCGGCCCGACGACCCTCGCCGACAATTTGTTCAGGGTCTCGGCTTCCTCGATGACAACCGTACTGGTGTTGGAATCCAGTGCAACGAGCATGCAGCTTTCCTTCATATCGACCAAGGGTTTTACCGGGAGTGTGCGGACGATCTATCCATCGCGGAAGCATCGTCACGCATCAGGCACAATGGCGCTGGCCAAGCTGGTCATCGCCATGCACGTGGATATCCGAACCGACGTCGCTTACCATGCCGGAAGCGGCGCTGCCGATGAACACGCCAAAGCGGTTGGCAGCACGCTCGCTGGTATAGCGCCGGATCAGTGTCGCGGCATGATCGGACATCGAATCCCAGTCCATATCCTGGAAGGCTACAAGCGTAACGTCGGGGTTGGCGGGATCCGGTCCGTCCTCGATCGTCCCTCGATAGTAAAGGTGCAGCCGATCGTGTACGTCATGGAACAGCGAATAGACAAAGCTCACCGAGGCGCGGACGCCGACCTTCTTAAGTTCCGCGAAAACGCTGCCCGGTTCCGCTTTTTTCTCACCCAGGCTGCGCCCGCGCGGGAGACGCATGCGCTGGCGCCCCTTGATCAGCAGGACCTTGCCGTCCTTCTCGAGAATTGCACCCACGGAAACCGGCGCCGAGTGCAGGGCCTCGATGGCATGCCGCTCAAGTTCGAAATTGACGTAATTGCCATTATGGTAGCCTAGCGGGGTGGCTTGACGGTGTCCGAAATCAAGCACCCGCCCGATAAGAATCATGTGGTCGCCGGCGTCGATGCGATCGTGGACGTCACAGGCGAACCACGACATGCAGCCATTCAGTACGGGGCTATCGTGGACGGCATGCCAGGCCAGTCCGGAGAACTTGTCTTCGTTCTTCGAGGCAAAGACGCTTGAGATGGAACGCTGGGCGTCGGCGAGAATATTGACCGCGAAACGGCCGGCTCCAACAAAGGTCTCGAAACAGACCGCGCTGCGATCGAGGCACACCAGGAGCAACGGCGGATCGAGCGAGACCGAAGTGAACGAATTGGCTGTGAAGCCGCGACAAACGCCCTTGGCGTCTTGCGTTGTCACCACAGTCACGCCGGTCAGGAAATTGCCAAACGCCTTTTTGAGCTCCCAATTATCCTTACCGGGCGTAGATGCGGTCATTTGGGTCTCCGAAGCAATTACTTATCGATTAGTAAGTTATTTGCAAGGGGCGCTTTTGTCAAGCCGCCAGGGAGGTCGTTCACCGATATTCCAGTCAGCTCGCGATCTGCGGGATTGCGCGCGCAATCAGCGACACAGCCGTCCCCAGAAGGACCGCTTCCGTCAGCCGATCGAAAAAGTGCTGTCCGTAGAGCCGGGCCAGTTTCTGGCCGATAACGATACCGGCCAACATAGGCACGAGTGCCGCTATGCTGGTCGCGAGCAACTGCCAGCTCATCAGCCCGACCGCCGTGAGGGAGACCGACTGAAACCCGGTCAACACGAGAAAGACCGCCGACAGCACGAATACCTGTGAATCGCGCGGCAGGCGTTGCGCCGTAATGAAGGTCACACCGACCGGCGCTGACATGCCGGCCGCTCCCTGGATGAAACCCGTGACCAAACCGACCGGCAGTGCCCAGCGCTTCGCAATGGCACCTGGCAGCTCCAGCGCAGGCCGGGCCAGCCGCAAAACGAGATAGGCAAGGATAATGATCGCCAAAAGCAGCAACAACCAGGTATCCGGCAGGATTCCAAGCAGCATCGTACCGAAAACGACTCCGATCGCGCAGCCCACGAGCATCCGCCACAAGGCAGACCGCCCTTCACGCGCCTGGCGACTGACCCGCATCTGCCAGATATTGCTGACGATGCCGGGTACGATCATCACCGCCAGCGCCACAGGTATGCTGTAGAGGCTCGCGAGCAAGGGTATCGCGACAAGCGGCCCTCCTGCCCCCGTGACGCCCTTGAGCATGCCGCCGAACAGGATTGCGGCGAGGCCGAGGATCAGGAAAGAGATGTCGGCCGACATTTGGCGAACCTAAAAGGCCTGTGGAGAGGATGCCGGGCGATCGACGCAGGTAGTGTTGCCTTGGCCTCGCCGTGCGGAAAGCCTTGCAGGCTGCCGCCGATGCGCAGGCCGGGATGATGTTCGGCGCTAATCTGTAGACTTCCCGCCGGCTTCGGCGCGTTCCGGCGGCTCTGATCTCTCCGCGCCGGAATGCGCGACCAGAGACTGGGGCTCGACGGTTCCGTTGTAGAAAATGTCGAACATCATCTCGGCAACCTCGGTAGGCGAATAATCACGCGAGTCGCGATACCAACGCAGTACCCAGTTCACCATGCCGATCATGGCCAGTGCGGCAACCTTGGGATTCACGGGCCTCAATACGCCAGCGCGCGTGCCGGCCCGGATTATCGCCCGCACCTTGATGTAATACATCTCCTCGAGTTCCGTCAGCCGTGTCGCGCCTTCGGGCGAAAGTTCCAGGCGCTCGCGCAGAAGGATGTTGAACAGGTCGCGCTCCTTCAGCATCATCGTGATGTGGCGTCGGATGAGTTCGTGCAGTTTTTCCGTGCTTGAGCCCTGACCAGCCTCCACGTCTTCCGCCATCACGATCAGCTTCATAATCGGCCGCGTAATGATCTCGCTAAGAATGTCCTGCTTACTGTTGAAATAATAGTAGAGTGCAGCCGATGTGAAGCCCATTTTTTTAGCGATGTCTTGTATAGTGCAGGCACGATAGCCTTTTTCAGAGAACACAATGGTGGATGCCGCGAGTATTTCGTCACGACGACTTGCCGAAGAAACATCATCCGACTGTTCTACTTTATTTCTCTCACGCGTACTGGCAGTACGGGATTTTGACGAAGATCGCACGGCAAGCTCCTCTTGACCAATGCCTGTTTCAAGCGTTGGATCACGGGCTGCACCACAAATCAAGGCGGCAGCACCGCATGCCGGACCGCCCGCGAACACCGCAAGGGCGTTTATCGGCGGCCGCGGCGTGGGTATCAAAAGCGGCAATGGCTGCGTGGTCATGAACGAAGCACCACCTTCCCGTTCAGTTCACCCTTCTCCAGGGCCTTAAATCCTTCCCGAGCCTCGCCCAGGTCCAGCACCCGATCGATCGGCGGCCGGATCGCGTTGCGAACGCAAAATTCGACAAGTTCGCGCAATTGCTCCACCGAGCCCATCGCGGATCCGACGATCCGCAGGTCCCTGGTGAAAAGCGCCGCAATATCGACCTCGGCCGTATAGCCGCTGGTCCCGCCCGGCACCACGAGCGTACCGCCATGCCGCAGGCATTTCAGTGAATGCTGCCAGGTAGCGCGACCGACAGAATCCATCACCGCATCGACGCGCTCCGGCAGCCGCGCGCCCGGCTCAAAAACGGCGTCCGCTCCGATCTCAAGGGCGTACCGGCGTGTGTATTCGCTGCGTCCGGTAGCATAGACACGGAATCCGGCCGCCTTGCCGAGCATAATGAGAGCGGTCGACAAGCCGCCGCTCGCCCCCTGGACGAGCATGGAGCCGTCGGACGGGAGTCCGGCCTTCTCGAATATCATGCGATAGGCCGTAAGCCAGGCCGTCGGCAGACAAGCCGCCTGGTCGAAGTCGAGTTGCGCGGGCTTCGGGACGAGATTCGACTCGGGAACAGTAACAAATTCCGCGAATGTTCCTTCGAAGCGGCCGGACAGCGAGCCGAGGAAGCGGGGTGGAGCAGCAGCCGACTGCGAGGCTGCCATGATAACCGGATAAATCAACACTTCGCGACCGTCAGGCGTCACGCCTGCCGCGTCGGTTCCCAGGATGCGCGGCAGGTCTTCCTCCGTCAAACCGGCGCCGCCTCGCTGCTGCATGGCGCGCCCGCCACGCAGTGACCATAGATCGTGATGGTTGATGGAGGCGGACTTGACCCGCACCTTCACCCAACCGGAAGGCACCTCCGGCAAGGGTCGTTCCCCAATCACAAGCCCCCGTAACGGGTCGTCTTCGTGAAACTTGTCGACATAAGCAGCCCTCATTGCCGGAATGCTTCCATGGGGCCGGAATGCTTGACGAGAAGCATCGTCTCCGACCGGTCATACATCGACTCGATCAGAGCGGCGTAGCGCTCATGCACCACGCGTCGCTTCACCTTGCGGCCCGATGTCAGCGCTCCGGGAACCGATTCCAGGGATTCGTCGAGGACCCTGAAAACCTTCACCTGCTGCACGCGCCCCAACTTCGCGTTGGCGGCATCGATCTCGGTTTTGAGCAGGCTTACAACTTGTGGATCGGCCGACAGCTCCGCATATGAATCGAAGCTTGAACCATTGTTGCGCGCCCAGGCGGCGACGCTCTCATATTCGATCTCGACCAGCGCCGTCAGGAATTTCTCGCCGGCCCCGATCACGATCGCTTCCGAGATGTAGGCGCTTACCTTGAGCGCATTCTCGATCTCGGCCGGGTTGACGGTCTTGCCGCCGGCCGTGCTGATCGCGTCATTCTTGCGGCCGATAAGTTGCAGGTCGCCGAACTCGCTCCATTCGACAAGGTCGCCGCTATGATACCAGCCGTCCTTGAATACCTTGGCGGTCGCCTCGGCATTCTCCCAATAGCCGTTGAAGACCATGGGCGAGCGCACGAGCAGCTCACCATCCTCCCCCAGCCTCACCTCGGTTCCCGGCTGCGGCGTCAACGGACGCCCGATATTGCCGGGGCGGGGAAACGGGTCGGGCTGATACGCGACTGCGAATGCGGCTTCCGTGATTCCATAGGCCTCGCGCAGGTCCACGCCCCAGATCGCCCACAGTGCAGCAACCTCGATCGGCATCATGGCCGAACCCGTCTGTGCCCGGCGCACCTGGTCCATGCCGACTGTCGCCAGCAGCGGCCTAAACAGCAGCCGGCGGGCCAGCGTCAGCAACGCCAGATCGAGCCTGTTGGCGGTTTCACCCCGCCATTTCGCGTGGATAAAGCTCCTGCCGATGCGCATCGCCAGGCGGTGCAGCGAGCGCAGCGGGTGTGGAAGGTTTTCCTGGGCCAGCACCAGTTGCACGGCAAGCTTCTGGAAAAACCGCGGCGTCATGCCGATCAGGTGCGGTCGCACCGACTTGAAGACGTCGGTCAGGCCCTCGCCGGGCACGACGAAATGTGGGACCAGCTTGCTGACCAGAGGCGCGATCTGGATCAGCATCGCCGGCGAAACATGTGAAGGTGACAGGAAGGCGACGGTCTTGATCTCTTCGTGCCGGATCGCCGGAAAGCGCAATACCCACTGTTCGCCAACCAGCATCCAGTTCTTGTGGCTGTAGACGGCGCCCTTCGGGTTACCGGTGGTGCCGGATGTGTAGACGATCCGAATCGGATCCCCGTCCCGCAGCGCGGCCACCATGGCTTCGAACCGTGCCGGCTCCCGCGTCAGCGCGACTTTGCCCGTTTCGCGCACCGCCGCGAGACTGAGGATTGTGACGGTGTCGTTGTCAGTGGCCGGTACGTCGCCCGTTATCAGGATGAAAAGATCCGGTCTGTGGCCCTCCTCGGCCGCCTTGAGCGCCCGGTCCAAATGCTCGGCACGATGCGCGACGAAGACGCGCGGGCGTGAATCACGCAAGATGTGGGCGATCTCGTGGACTGAACTCGTCTGGTAAATTCCCACCGTGACAGCCCGCGCGCCGAGCACGGCATAGTCGCTGGTCACCCAGCCGAGGCAGGCGTCGCCCATGATGGCCACCCGATCGCCAGCCTCGACGCCCAGTTCCGCCAGCCCGACCGAGATCTCCGAAACCTGGCTGCCGAATTCACCCCAGCAGACATAGCGGTATCCGCTTCCATCGGGGACTCCGTAAACCCTGCCCTCGGGTTCGCGATGCATGCGCTGCAGCACGATTTCAGGGATCGTCCAGCCGGCGACCTGCTCGGCCTCGACACGTGGCTCACCTTCCCAGAAGCGTTCGCGCCGGCTTGTTGCTCGGGTCCCCGAAGGTAACGCATTCTCATTCATCGCTTCTTGCTCCGATCCGGCGCGCGGATCAAACGGTTGATTCATAGCCCCTCATCCGCCGGCGCCGATAGAGCTTGTAGAGCGCCGGCAGCACGATGATGAGCACCGTTATGACCAGGAGGGAGGCGCTGATCGGGCGCCTGAAAAAGATGGTGAGATCGCCGCGGCTGAGGAAGATCGTTTCGCGGAACGCCTTCTCGAAGACAGGCCCGATAACCAGCCCCAGTATGATCGGCGCCAGGTCGAACTTCAGCCGGCGCAGCACAAAACCGACGATGCCGAACAGGAACAGCACAATCAGGTCCCAGGCACTCGAGCGCACGGAATAGACACCGATGATACTAATGACGAAAATCCCGCCGATGAGGATATGCTGGGGTACACGCAGCAACCTGACCCACATGCTCACCAGCGGCAAATTCAGGATCAGCAAAGCCACGTTGCCCACATACATCGAGGCAAGCAGGCCCCAGACTATGTCCGGATGCTGGGAAAGCAGCAGCGGACCGGGCTGGATGCCCTGGATCATCAGCGCGCCCAGCAGCAGGGCGACATTCGGCGTGAACGGGATGCCCAGGCTGAGAACGGGGATCAGCGCGGAGGTCGCTACCGCATTATTGGCGGCTTCCGGCCCGGCAAACCCTTCGATGGCTCCCTTGCCGAACTCCGACTTGTGTTTGCGCGCGATCGCCTTTTCGACACCGTAGGACGCAAAGGTCGAGGTCAGCGATCCGGGACCGGGCAGCAGCCCCATCAGGAAGCCGATACCCGAGCCGCGCAGGATCGCAGGCCAGGCCCGGCTCCACTCCTCGCGGGTGGGTATCATCTCGCGCAGCGCCACCGACTGCGCCTTGGGAAATCCCGTGCTGCTTTGAGCCACGTTGAGCAGTTCGCTAACGCCGTATAGCCCGAGTGCTATCGGAACGAGGTCGAAGCCGAGCGCAAGGCTTTCGGTGCCGAAGGTAAAGCGCGTGCTGCCGACCACCGCATCGACGCCCACGGTTGCCAGCCCCGCACCCAGCAGCACCATGAGCATGTTCTGTCCCAGGTTCGGGCTGGTAATGCGCACCAGGGTGATGATCCCGAGTATCGCCAATGCGCAGAATTCCGGTGACGAGAATTTAAGCGCGAGATTGGCGAGCGCCGGCATGAAGAATGACATGCCGACGATGCTCACCGTACCGGCGATGCACGAACCAACCGCGCAAATCATCAATGCGGGGCCGGCTCTGCCCTTGCGAGCGAATTCGTACCCATCGAGCGTGGTGACTACCGACCCGGTTTCGCCGGGAATCTTGAGCAGGATGGCTGTCGTCGAGCCGCCATACATCGCGCCATAGTAAATGCCCGACAACATGATCAGCCCGCTTACCGGAGCCAGATAGAAGGTCAGCGGCATCAGAACCGCCATGGCGCCAAGAACGCCCAGTCCAGGCAGCACGCCCGTAGCGGTGCCGACGAGTGCCCCTACCAGCGCCGCGAGAATATTGACCGGCTGCAACGCAATTGCGAAGCCGCCCATCATGCCATTTATGATGTCCAAACTGTCAGCCCCCAAAGAGAGTGGAAACGAGCGTTCCCATTGGCAGGCGAACCTGCAGAAGATGGACGAAGACGAGCCACAGGGCGGCCGAAAGAAGGACCGAGGTTAGCAGGGCCTGGAAAAGCCCCCCTCCGAAAGCGACCGCCATGATGAAAAGGAACACCACGGATGTCGCGATGATCCCGAAATAATTCATCGCGAGGATGAAGCCGGCGCAGAGCGCCAACACCATCACGATGCGGCGTGTTCCTTCCGCGTTTGGCCACAGCCCCTCGCCGTCCTCGCCGAGGATGATCTCGGGCACGCGAACCGTCACGTAGGCGCCGATGACGGACCACGCCGCGCCGATCATGGCGGGCGTAGATCCGCTGCCGCTCCCGATGGGCTTGCCCATCGGGAGTTGAAGTGCTTCCCAGGTATAGAAGACTCCGATCAGGGTGAGGATCGCCGAAGCACACCTCACCTGGATTTTGGTGACGCGTGGAAATTCTTTCATCTCGCCTCTACCCTCCGATCACAATTTCGATCGTGTTCCTCAGTTGCCCTTCTTCTTGGCCTGGCCGACATTTTCATACATCTCGACGAAACGTGGCTTCAATTCTTCTCCGGTAACATAGTTGATCACGATGCCGCGGTTAACGAGCGCCTTGCGAAGATCGGCGTCGTTCTTCACCGCATCGCCAACGGCCGACTGTATCTTCCCCCGGATTTCCGCCGGAATGCCTTTCGGCGCGTAAATCACGTAATCGCTCGTGGTCGTGATGTCGTAGCCGAGTTCCTTGAAAGTCGGGATGTTGGGGTAGTTGTCCAGACGTTCCGGCCCGAACAGTGCGATCGGCTTGGCCTTGCCGGCGTCGATATGCGGCTTGGTTCCAGACCAGGTGAGTTCGACCAGTTCCGTATTCCCGCCAAGAAATGCGGCGAGCCCGTCCGCGTCGCCGGAATAGGGCACGATCTGTGTCTCGATACCGACGCTGGCGGTGAACTGATCCCAGAGATACTGGTTGAGGCCGCCGCCGACGGTGGCTACGCGCAGCTCGCCCGGATGCTTCTTGGCATATGCCACCAGTTCTTCGAGATTGGTGTACGAGGCGTCCGGCTGGACTGCGAGCACATTATAGAGGCTGCCGATGCCGGCAATCAGGTCGTAGGTGTCCGGGCTGCCCCAGGGCAGACCCTCGACAGTGTGCGCGGCGAAAGTCAGCGGACTGTTGGTGGCGATGCCGATCGTGTAACCATCGGCAGGCGCAGTGACGACCGCGGTGACGCCGCGCGTCGCCGAGCCGCCGGCAACGTTCTCGACGGGGACCGGTTGGCCAAGCTCTTTTTCCAATGCCTTGCCGAACGAGCGGGCGATGGCGTCCGAGCCGCCGCCGGCCGGATAGTTGACGATGAGCGTGACAGGTTTGGTTGGATAGTCCTCCGCTTGGGCCGTACCCACGGTCACGGCCATGGCGAATCCCAAAACCGTCGATGCTGCTATATGCCTCATATTCATTCCTCCCTTTCGATGTTCAGTGTATTGGGCAATTCAAGCGCCCGCTCCGGTTCGCTCTTTTAGCTTTCCTCGTTCCCTTTCATCGGGTTGGCGAGCATTCCGACCATCGCGTACGCAACCGAGGCGTCATAGGCCGGTTGGCCAAGGCGCAACCATCCATTCAGCGCCCGCTTCGTCCACCGGATCGCGTCCTGATGGCCCCGAGCCAATTCAGCAGCGATCTCGTCGGCAACGGTATCGACTTCCTCGGCGGGGACCGCGACACTGGCCAGGCCGATACGCTCGGCCTCTTCGCCGCTGAACATCTTGCCGGTGAGAAGCAGATGCTTGGCCTTGGCCATCCCGCACAGTAGCGGCCAGGTCCAGACAGCATGGTCGCCAGAGGCCACACCGAGCCGCACATTTGCATCCGAAAGCTTGGCGTCACGGGCCACCACCACGATGTCCGCCATCAGCGCAAGCGCCAGTCCACTGCCGATCGCCGCCCCCCGGACCGCCGAGACGATCGGCTTGTCGAGGTTCATCATGGCGGCGACGAGTTGCCTCTGGCGCTCCAGCGAGGCAAGCCTCTCCTCGCCGCTGCGCGGCGGGCCCTTCATGTCGGCCCCGGCGCAAAAGGCGCGCCCCGCTCCGGTAAGCAGGACCACCCGCGTTTCCTCGTCCGCAGCGATCTCGCTCCACAAGCGGACCAGTTCCGTGTGCATATCCGGCGTGATCGCATTGAGCGAGTCGGGACGGTTTAAAGTGACCTTGAGCACGCCGGCCCGGTTCGCCACCTTCACCCATCGATAGGGGTTGGCGGCGCCGGTCATTCGTTCCTCTCGATAACTTCGAAGAGGATCCCATGCGTACTCTTCGGCTTGGTCCAGTTGCATTTACCGCTATGGGCGCGGCCCTCGGCAGACGCGAAAGGCAACGGATTTTCCAGTACCCAATCCACGCCTTCGCGCTTCCACACCTCCATCAATCCGGCGAGATCCGAAACGATAAGAGAGATCGAGAATATTCCCTCGCCATGCTTGCCGAGGTAGCGCGCGATGGGACTCGTTTCGTCCGAAGGCTCGACCAGCGATAGCGAAGAACCCCCGACCGGCACCGTATGATATCGGATTTGGGCGGGGCGCTCCTCCAGGCGAACCAGGCTGTCGGTGATCGGCGGCAGGCCGAGCCTGCGGAACCGGTCGCCGACGGCTTGCGCGTCTTCTACGGCGAGATTGATGGTACCGATCCCGAGGACTTCCATGCCATCCACCCTATTGGACTGCTTTTGCCGTTTCCTGCTGTTGTATTTCGGCACGCTTCTCCCGCAGCTTCCTGCGCATGATTTCGGGGTGCTGCACGATCTGGCGCTGATCCTTGAATTGGGGAATCACGTAGCGGCCGATCAGTTCGATCGACTGGCAGATCAACTCATGGGGCAGAGAGTCGAGGCGGAACCACACCTCGTCCGCGCCAAGGTCGGCGAAACGCTGGATGTTCTCGACGAAATTGTCGGGATCACCGATGATGATCGACCCGGAATCCTTGCGCAGATAGTCAAGGTCGCCAAGGTTGTCGCCGACGTCGACAATCTTCTTCAAATAAGCGTAATCCGGCGACAGGGTCGACAGGCGCGCGAAGGCGTCACCCGCCAGTTTGCGCTCGTGAACGATGGTCGGGCCGGCTTCGTCGATGGCCTGCTGTACGGTCGGCGCGCAATGCGCCGTGGTGTTGACGGCGATCGTGTTGTTAACATGCATGCCCGACGCCTCGGCCTCCGCAATCTCCTTCTTGTAGACGGCGATAGCGTCCTCGACATAGCTCCAGCCGCGTTCAACCGCGCTGGTGATCACGCCAAGGCCCTTTTGCGCGGCCCGGCGCAGCGAGTCCGGCCCGGTGGAAGCGACGAACATCGGCGGATGCGGATATTGCAGAGGCTTCGGGACCAGGCTGCGCGGCGGCACCTGGAAAAACTTGCCCTGATAGGTGAACGGATCCTGGGTGAAGGCCGCCCGGATCAGGTCGACGGCCTCTTCCCACTGGTCGCGGGTCGTCTCGATGTCGACGCCGAAGCCACGCAGGGTGAGCATCGTATTGCCGCGGCCAGTGCCCAACTCCATTCGCCCCCGCGAGAGAATGTCCTGGGTGGCGACGCGTTCGGCGATACGCAGCGGATGGTTGATCAGATACGGCGTGAGGGCCACCGCGTGCCGGAACCTGATCCGCTCGGTTTTCGCGAACAGATAAGGGTAGAGGCATTCCGGCGCCGAGATGGAAGCGATGCCGAGCGCGAAATGCTGCTCGGACGTGCCGAACACGTCGAAACCCATCTTGTCAGCAAGAATCACCTGATCGACCAGATCCCAATATCTTTGAGAGTAGGTTTGGCCGACGCGAGGATCTCCCTCCGAGAGAAAGCCGAATTTCATAGAGCCGATCCTCCGAATGAGTGTCGTGAAGGGACGTCGCCGCCTGCCTCAAGGCACCGCGCCTCGCGCCGGTTCCGATCCCATGCAGCAAGGCCGGGTAGTCGGTCGGCGCCCCTCAGGTTATTAACTCGTTAGTTGGTAAATCTTGATCAATCGTGAGGCCGATGTCAATGGTTTTGTCATCGACATCGGAACCTATTGAATGATCATCTCGCCGCCATGGATATCGATCGACGCGCCAGTGATGTACCGCGATGCGTCGGACGACAGGAACAGCACCAGATCGCCGATCTCCGCAGGATCGGCGAAGCGGCCGAACGGGATGGACCGCAGCACCGCCTTGCGGCGTGCTGCGGTCATGTTCGACTCCACCATCGGCGTGTCTACGATGCCCGGACAGACCGCGTTTACGTTGATGGTGAACGGCGCCAGCTCACGCGCGAGATGCCTGCTCAAACCGAGCACACCGGCTTTCGCCGCGGTGTAATGAGCCCCGCCAAGCGTGCTCGTCGCCTTGCCCGCGAGGGACGCAATATTGACGATACTGCCGCGCCTGGCGTCACGCATATGCCGTGCAACCGCTTGTGAACAAAGGAAAGTTCCCTTTAGATTCACAGCCAGCACGGCGTCCCACTCCGGCTCGGGAATGTCGCCCACGGCAGAGGTGCGCAACAGCCCGGCATTATTTACAAGAACGTCGATCCGGCCATGCCGTCGCATGATTTCGTCAGCCCGCGCGGTAACGTCGCCCGCCTCCGTCACGTCGAGCCGGCAGCCTTCGGCCGATTGTCCGGCTGCGACGATCTCCTCTGCCACGGCACGCGCCCGTTCCTCCTGGATATCCGTCACCACCACATGCGCGCCGGCCGCAGCCAGCTTGCGTGCGCTGGCCGCGCCGATGCCTTGGCCGGCGCCCGTCACGAGCGCCACCCGCGCGCTCATGCTCTCGATTCTTTCCGGCATATATTCTCTCCTGGATTGACCCTCTCACTTACTGATGGTATAGTAAAATACATCGAAGCATAGAGGGTTTTTTCATGGTGGTAGCGGTTTCCGGTCATGAGGAATTGGTGAAGGCATGGCGTGACGGGCCGATCGCGCGGATCAGCCTCAATCGGCCACAGAAGCACAATGCCAAGAACCTCGCCGTCATCAGCCAGTTGCATGACGCCGTCACCGAGGCCGACGCCGACCCGGATGTCCGTGTGATCGTGATCAGCGGCGAAGGTCCATCCTTCTCGTCGGGTCATGACGTGTCGCAGGTCGATCATGATCCGGAGGTTCTTGCGCTATACAATACGCCGGAAGCCCGCCTCCATACCGAGCGGAGCATGTATCTCGAGAAATCGCTGGCGATCCGGGATACCCGCAAACCGACCATCGCCCAGGTCCACGGCCACTGCATCGCGGCCGGCATGATGACGGCCGCCATGTGCGACCTGGTCGTGGCGTCGGAGGACGCCAAGTTCGGCATGCCGGTTCTGGCCCGCTACGCCGCCGTCGGTGAAATCCTCTTCGAGGTTTGGGAAATCGGCGCGAGGCGCGCCAAGGAATTCCTCTTCACAGGCGAGATCATCGATGCGCGACGCGCCATGGAGCTCGGCTTCGTCAATCGCGTGGTGCCTCGTGCCGACCTCGACCGCGAAGTCCGCGATCTTGCATTGAAGATCGCGTCGCAGCCGCCGATCTCCCTGGAACTCACCAAAGCTTCCATCAACAGGACGCTCGACATGATGGGCCAGCGCAACGCCTACGAATATCATTTCATGGCGCACGTCTTCTCGCATTTCACGCAGGAGGCCGAAACCGAACGCGCGCGGCGCAAGAGCGGCGGACCCAAGAAGCCCGCGAAGCTGGCATGAGCATGCAGGAAAAGGCGGTCGTGCCGGCCGAGACCTTCTATTTTCCCGACACCGCCATCGAGCTTCGTTTCTCCGATCTCGACGCCTCGGGCCATCTCAATCACGCAGCGATCCTGCTCTATGTGGAGCAGGCACGCGTGCGTTATTATTCAACGATCCTTGGAATGGAAATACCGCGCGACCTGAAACATTGGGTGCTCGCGGAGATAACCGTCGCCTATCGTACACCGGGCTATTTCGGCGATATCATCGATGTCCGCCTCAAGATTCCGTGGATCAGGCGCAGCAGTGCCGGCTGGGCTTTCACTCTCGTGCGCCAGAGCGATGGCGCGATAATCGCGCAGGGTACGGGCGTCCAGGTTCACGTCGATGCGCAGACCGGGAAGGCGTCGGAGGTTCCGGCCGAATGGCGGCGCAGGATCATGGACATGGAGAAGCTCGATCCGCCGGCGTGATCGGCTCTGGAACCTGAATTGTCGAACTCAGCGATTGAAGAGATACTGGCATCGCTTGTCGCGATCGATACGACGAGCTCTAAATCCAATCTCCGCCTCATAGATTTCGTCCGCTCCTATCTCGCCGGTCTTGGTGTCGAAAGTGAGCTCATTTTCAGCGCCGACCGCCAGAAGGCCAATCTTTGGGCAGCCATTGGCGCCGCGGGACCGGGAGGGCTGATCCTGTCCGGCCACACGGATTGTGTTCCCGTCGACGGCCAGGACTGGACGACCGACCCCTTCACGCTAAGCGAGCGCGAAGGCCGTCTCTACGGCCGCGGAACGGCGGACATGAAGGGCTTCCTCGCCTGTGTCCTCGCCGCCGTGCCCGATATCATTGCCGGGGGATCGCGGCGTCCGGTTCATATCGCCTTTTCCTATGACGAGGAGATCGGCCATCTCGGCGTTCGCGGTCTCACCGCGGAATTGAGACGACGCGGCGCGAAGCCCGGCTTCTGCGTGGTGGGGGAGCCGACCATGATGGGGATCGTGATCGGACATAAGGGCGGGCGCAGCTATCGCTGTCGGGTTACCGGCAGCAGCGGCCATTCCAGTCTGGCGCCCCGGGCCGTTAACGCCATCGAATATGCCGCAGAACTCATCACCGAGATCCGCCGCCTCTCGGCAGATCTGGCAACGGGGCCGATCGACACTGCCTTCGATGTTTCGCATTCTACGATCTCGACTGGGTTGATCGAGGGGGGCTCGGCCATAAATATGGTGCCGCACACCTGCAGCTTCGTGTTCGAATACCGCAATCTGATCGCGGTCAGCCAGGATGCTATTTTCGCGCGCATCGAGCGCTATGCGAAGGACATGCTCGAGCCGCGCATGAAGGCGATCGTGGCCGATAGCGGTATAAGTTTCGAGCCGCTGTACGATTACCCCGCCCACGAAATCGATCCGCACCATCCCGAGGTCCTGCGGGTGAAGCGCATCCTCGGTCGGGTCGATGACAGCAAGGTCGCCTACGGCACCGAGGCAGGTGCGTTCAGTCGCGACCTCGGCGTACCGACGGTGATCTGCGGCCCGGGCTCGATCGCGGTTGCCCACAAGGCAGACGAAGCGATCGAGCGCGAACAGCTTCAGGCCAGCCATGAGTTCATCGTGCAACTCGCCGCCTCGGAGTGTCCCTGACCAGCCTGGCGACACCATTTACCGACAATCCGTTTATCCCGGAGAGCTCATGACAAGCGCATTCCTTTCACACCTCGACAATGTTCTGGCCGAGATCGACGCCGCCGGCCTTCGCAAGAGCGAACGCATCATAACCACGCCACAGGACGGGCATTTCACCATTCGCGATGCCCACGGCGGCAGGCGTGAGATGATCAACATGTGCTCGAACAATTACCTGGGTCTGGCCAATGACCCGCAAATCATCGCCGCCGCGCGCCAGGCGCTCGGCGATTTCGGTTTCGGCATGGCCTCCGTCCGCTTCATTTGCGGCACACAGTCTTTGCACAGGCAATTGGAGGAGCGCATTGCCGGATGGCTGGGGCGGGACGACGCCATTTTGTTCGCTGCCGCCTTCGATGCCAATGGCGGCGTATTCGAACCCCTTATGGGCCCCGAAGACGCGATCGTTTCCGACGCGCTCAACCATGCCTCCATCATAGACGGTATCCGGCTTGCCAAAGCCCGGCGCTACCGTTTCGCCAACTCCGACATGACCGAGCTTGAGGACCAGTTGAAGAAGGCCAGAGGCGACGGCGCCCGCTTCGTGCTGATCGTGACCGACGGCGTCTTCTCCATGGACGGCTATACCGCGAAACTGCAAGAAATCTGTCATCTCGCCGAACGCTACGACGCGCTGGTCATGGTGGATGACGCCCATGCGCACGGCCATCTCGGCGCGCGCGGCGGAGGCACACCCGCGCTGACGGGTGTCGGAAACAGGGTACAGATCGTCACCGGCACGCTTGGCAAGACGCTCGGCGGCGGAATGGGCGGCTTCATTGCCGGTCCGCAACCCATCATCGACCTGCTGCGCCAACGCGCTCGACCTTACTTGTTCTCCAACGCCCTGGCGCCTGCGCTGGCCGCCGGTTCCCTGAAGGCGATCGACATCGCCGAGACGGCGGACGATCGCCGTGCCCATTTGGGGGAGTTGGTCGGACGATTCCGCTCAGGCATGACGGCGGCCGGTTTCGAATTGCTACCGGGCGAAACACCGATCGTGCCGATCATGCTGAACGACGCCCGGCGCGCGCAGGGCATGGCCGCCGCGCTTGACCGCCGCGGCGTCTATGTCGCCGGCTTCTTTTATCCGGTGGTGCCGCAAGGCCAGGCTCGTATCCGCGTACAGCTATCGGCCGCGCTTTCCGAAAAGGACGTCGATACAGCCTTGGGCGCGTTTGCTGAAGCCGGCCGCGAGATCGGGGTGCGGTGAGAGACCGTTTGAAATTCGTCAGGCCGAGGCGAAAACGGTGTTTGGCGAGCACCGAAGCGGAGCGTACTTCAAGTAGGTGAGCATCGGAGCACAGCCGAACGCCGTTTCCAGCCCGGCCTCACGCATTTTCAAACGGTCTCTGAGCCCATGTCGGCCGGCGGCGGTCAGTGCGCCGCGTTAATCCGCGCCTGCAACTCGCGCTGCAGCGCGACCGAACGATCGACGGCCTCGGCAATCGGCATCTCGATACATTCGTGCATCGAGCGCTTGGCGTAACTGAAAGTGCGCGGATCCGACGGCACCATCTTTTCTGCCAGCGCGCTGGCAATCGTCACCTGTTCTCCCGATTGGCAGACCCAGTCGACAAGGCCGAGCGCCAGCGCGGTTTCGCCGTCCACGATCTCGCCCGTGTAGATCAACCGCTTTGCCTTCGCCATGCCGATGAGGCGCGGCAGGCGCGCGGTCGCGCCGCCCCCGCCTATCGAATTGATCCGCACGTGGAAATCACCGATCTTGGCCTCCGACACGGCGACACGCTGATCGCAGCAGATCGCCATTTCAAGCCCGCCGGCGATGCACCAGCCGGCAATCGCGGCAACGGTCGGCTTGGGAAAATTCTCGATCTGCGTCATGACGCTGTTGAAGGCGTCGAGATAGTCCGGCGGTTCGGGTTCCTTGATATCCTGCCCGCTGCAAAAGGCCGTCTCATCCCCTGTGAGGATCACCGCCTTGACCGACTCGTCATCCCTCAGCGCCGTCAGCACGCTTTCGAGATCTCCCAGCGCCTCACGATTAAGGGCGTTACGTCGCGCCGGACGACGCAGACCGATTATGGCGACAGCATTCTCTTGGCGGACGGCAAGCGTGGAGTAGGGCATCGGCGCGGGCATTCCTGATTTAAGGCCGTCGGCACGACGGTTGAGAGCCATGTGCGTAATATGCTTACTATATAATTAGTAAGTGTCAGGTCAACTCCTTCGTGCCGGCCTGGAACTGACTTCATTCCCGCCCCTTCAATCCGATCATGGCGCTTCAGGCCATGGTCACGAGAGGAGGCTGGAATGAGTGAAGCACCCTCTAATGTTGCGAGGCGCACGCAAAGCGCGGGGAGCGACGGCACAGCCCCGAAACAGCACTTCAATGCAAAGGCAACCGGTCTTCTCGTCCCACCATCTTGCCGCTTCTCATGCCCGATATCGCTCGATGAGAACGGCCATGCGTTTCACCGCATCGACCGCCGCCGTGCGGTCCTGCGAGAAGTTCAACCGCACACAGTCGCTGGAATGAGGGCTGAACTCGGATCCTGGCGTAACGACCACGGCAGCCTGAAGGCGCAGGATCTTGACGAAATCGGCATGCGATACCGACAGGCGCGGAAGCCTGGGGAACAGATAGCTTCCCGCCTGGGGCGCCCGCACGAAGGCGTCCTCGATCCCGTTCAGCACGGCCAGTATGTCGTCGCGGATGGCCTCGTGCTGCCGGATACGGTCCTCCATCCAGCCTTCCGGCTCGTCGAACCAACTCCTCAGGACAGCCTGCGCGTAACCGGCCGCACGCAGGCTGACAATCGCCTGCAGCTTCTCCATCCGCGCAATGACGGCCTTCGAGCCGAAAGCCACGCCCAGGCGGTAGCCGGAAAGAGATTCGGTCTTCGATGGCCCCATGATGGTCACCACATTCTCCGCATCCACCGCTTGCGCGCGTAGATGCGTGTAGCGGACGCCGCAATAGCGCAGGCGCGAGTAGAGCTGGTCGACGATCACGGTAACGCCGTACCTGTCGGCCAGCTCCGCGATGGAACGGATCTCATCGGCGGAATAGACGACACCGGCGGGGTTGTTCGGATTGGAGAAGACGAAGACATTCGTTCCGGCCCGGAAAGCCTCTTCCAGGCCGGACAGATCGATGCCAGCCCGGCATTCGTCGGCGTTGACATAGTCCAGCCGAACGGGAACCATCTCCCCTTCGAAGAACTCCACCAGCTTCCGGTTGGCGAAGTAATCGGGCTGCATGATCGCGACCTTGTCTCCGCTCGCCACCGTGGACGCCACGGCAAGGAACAGGGCGCCCTGCGTGCCCGGGCTGATAATCAGGCCTTCCGCAGCGTCGACGGGCGCGCTCGTGAAGGCGGCGAGACGTTCGGCGACCCGTTCGCGTATGGCGCGGGCGCCGCGATATTCGGTGTAGGCCTGAGCGCCGCCGAGATCGACTGCATCGGAGAAGAGCCGGAACGACCCGGGCGTCGGCTCGTGTGCGTCGACGTCGCCATGCGAGAAATCGACCGCGCGTCCTTCCAGCTTCTCGCCGCGAAGCAGGCTCTCTATCCCGGCAGCCTCTTGGCGCACCTGCTGCCCGGGTGCGTTTTCGACGCCCAGTTTTCTGAACTTGTCTTCGACGGACATGGCCTGGCTCTCTCGCTCGGGTTTCGGGATCGTTGTCCCGTGGGATGATAGCCGCACCGGAGAAGCTGGAAAATCTGGCTTTTGACTTCTTCAGAAGATAGAAACGGTAAATTATGGATACCCGCTTTGTCGAGAGTTTCGTGGCCGTTGCCGATTGCGGCTCCATCTCGGAAGCCGCGCGCAGGACAGGTCTTACGCCGGCTGCGCTGGCGCAACGCTTGCACAAGCTCGAGCAGAACCTCGGACACCCGCTCGTGGAGCGGGTCGGCCGGACGGTACGACCCACTAGTAGGCAGGCAATCGGAAGGACCCGCTGAAGTACATGGGGGTACACCCCGGGTGGGTCGAGTCAGGCGGTCGCTCGGAGATGGGACCCGATCCGTGCATTGGGGAAGAAAGTGGGGATGAGTTAATAATCATCCAGATAAGTATGTTAAAACAATGACTTAACGAAAGAATTTGGCGGTGTGCGCAGTCTCCGGCGAACCAGTCTCTATCACGAAATCCCTGAAAACAGGGAAATAGCAGGGAACCTCGCTGGCTTTGACGATCTCCGCTGGACTTGGAGATGCTTTAGCGGGCAATATCAATTGGTTGTCCGGCAATTCCCTACTCCTCAGAACAGGGATTTCAAATAAATGGAACAGGGAATTGACCCCTGGCTAACAAAGAAAGCACTCGCTCGGATCGCCGCCTAACATCAAACACCAGGCGAGGCTCAAACTCCGCTAATCTACACCGCGGTCCACGCCAAATGTTCTGGCGACGGACAGTTTCAATCCGCCATGCGTTAGCGCACGGTGATCGCCCGCTCGCGGGTCACCGAACTCGGCATGCTCTTCCTCGACGAGCCACAGCTGTCACTTCGTGGCAGTCACCACCTTGTGATAATGAGGTGGGGCTAAGCCTTCCAGGAAAAACTCAAGCATTCGGCTCTCAAGCGCCGCATACATTTCTATGCCCGTAATTGTCGTGCAGCCAATCTTGCGGGCCTGCGCAATGAGCGGTGTCACCGCAGGGTCGGTAACCGCACATCCGACAAAAGAATGGGGTGACAAACTCCGTAGGTCGACCGCATCGGCAACAAAGCCCTTCATTCCGGCCGGTGTGGCGTTCACCACCGCATCGAAGCCTGTCGCATCGTTGCTGCCGACTTCGATATTAGGAGAAATCCGACGAAGTTTGCCGATGAGTGCTTCCCGCTTGCCAGGTTCGCTGTCATGCACAGAGATGGCACGAGCGCCAGCCTCCAGAAGCGCCAGCGCAATAGCTGATCCGGCACCGCCCGCGCCGACCACCAGTGCCCGTTGCCCGACAGGTTCAAAGCCTGTGCGCCTTGCCGCTTCAACGAAGCCTACTCCATCGAGCATGTCGCCATGCCAGCTTCCATCAAGGTTGCGCCGCATGACGTTGACCGCCTGCAGATGTCGCGCCCTATCGCTGATGGTTGTGCAGTGTGCAACACACGCAAGTTTGTGCGGGAGTGTCACGATGATTCCGTCAAGATTGCCGACAGGGGTGACGGACTCCAGAAATGGGCTCAGCTTGTCCGTACCGATCTGCACGGGCAGGACAACCGTTTTCAACCCTTTGGCTGCGAATGCCTGGGTTAGCCCGGAGGGCGACTTAACCTGAACGATCGGGTCACCGATGATGAAATTGAGGTGGGTTTCGCCCGATATACTGATATCCGACACTGGGTTTTCCTCGCGTGAAAACAAACGATGAAGCGTTTTTGCGAACCGGCGAAAAGTGGAATTGTTCTGGCGAAAACCGATCGAGTTTCTTGCCGATGCACTTTCCGGATTTGTGACGACCGTGTCCGGGGAGCAGGAACTGTTTTCAATTCCCACTCCATGGCGGCTTGCTCAAGCACCTTCCGCTTCTCTGACGGAATCCATTATTGCCCGAGCCTTGTTCAGGCATTCGTTGTATTCGTCGACCGCCACCGAAGCATGGGTGATGCCGCCGCCACAGCGCATCGATATCGAGCCGTCCTTCAGCCAAGCCGACCGGAGAATGATGGCGGAATCGACCGATCCATCGAATCCGACCAGACCAACGACACCTCCATATGGGCCGCGCTTGACCCGTTCCACGGAGCGGATCGCGGCCATTGCAGCTTTCTTTGGCCTCCCGGTTACCGCCGCGGCAGGCAGGCAGGACACGATGGCATCGATCGGGCCCAAATTTTTCGGGCATTTCGCCTCCAGGACCGTGAATAGATGCATCACGTTTCCCAATTGCCGGACTTCAAGCTCGACAGGCGTTGAAACGCGGGAATCCACGGCAATGGCCCGCAGATCCGTGAACGTCTCGTCCACGAGCATCTTCTGCTCCTCTCGGTCCTTGGACGAGTTCAGCAGTTCGTTTCGGAGGGCTTCGGTCTCCTCGGCGGTCTTGCCGATCTGACGGGTCCCGGCATCCGTCTCAATCACTATGGTATCGTTCCGCTTCAACAAGTGCATGGCCGGAGAGGCCCCAACGAGCGAAAGCTCATCGGACTTGATCATGAAGACGTGCGGGGACGGTCGCTTTTTGCGCAATGCTTCGAATACCTGCGTTACGGTTGTCGAAGTCGATTTCGAGAAGCCGATCGACAGGATCGCCTGGGAGATTTCGGCACGGGCGATAGCGTCCTGAATCTTGCCTACCGAGTTGGAATAGTCAGCGGCGGATACGTCGGCATGCCAATCGTCGTCTATCGTCTCCGTGCGGGGGGCGCCGTCGACCTGCAAGCGACCGATGGCGCTCAACCGGTCGGCCAGCCGTTTACGCTCCGCGTCCTTGTCAGGGTTTCCTGAGGCCAGATGGACCATAATGGCTTTGTTCGACCGATGATCGATAGTCAGGAGAGTCGTGACGAGCCAGAAAATGGTGCCGGAACCTGGTCGCTTCCCGTCGAACTCATAGGGCAGATAGACGAAGACGCCGCCTGCAAACGGGGCGTTTCGAGGAAGGCCGGAAAGATCAAGCGAGCCACCCACGTAGTGCGAGGCGCCGGACTGATCGACGGGCTCGATATCCAGGCCGTAATAGGTGAATTCGGCATCGGAGCCGGCGCCGGCGGAACGCTGCATGCAAAAACTGCTGCTTGTCAGTGCACCTCGGCACAGCCCTGCCAGCATGCTGGCATCCAGGGAAAATTCCTTCGTGATGAAGGTGAATTGCGGAGAGACCACGTAGATACCCCAAATTCTGATGCCAGGAACCTGTAGGATCAGGCCTCTGCGTTGACAACGACCGTCTACTCCCTACCGTATGCCCTCAGGACATTGAAAGACCCGCTGTGATGTTTACGCTTCGACAAATCGAAGTCTTCAACGCCGTAATGGAGACGGGATCGGTTATCGGGGCGGCAAGAATGCTGAACGTATCGCAGCCTGTCGTGAGCCGCGTCCTGAGGCATCTCGAGGATCAGGCAAAATTACCTCTTTTTGAGAGATCAAAGGGAAGGCTCCAGCCGACCTATAATTCCATAATGATCTACGGAGAAGTATCAAGTATATTTAGTAATATTAAAAAACTTCAGGCCTCCATCAAGAGGATGTCATCCGGCGATGGCATGATTCTTCGTATCGGATCGTCTCCAAGCCTGGCCGCTCAAATTGTTCCGATTGCCATGCGAAATCTTCGCAAACGCTATCCGAAGCTTGTCATGCGGCTGGACACCTTGTCGGTCAATCAGGTGAATGACTATCTGCTCTTCAGCGAAGGAGAGATGGTAATAGGCGTTTTCAAGCAGGATCACCCATCGATTTCGACGCAAGTGCTGGGATCCGGCGAGATCGTGGTGGTGCTGCCCGGAACGAGCGGTTCCGCGCCTGAGCCAGACATGATTTCCGACCTGGCTAAACTGATGCGCGGAAATCTGATCGGGTTCGAGTCAACGACGCCGCACGGCCGTGCAATATCGGATTACCTCGCCGCCCGCGGTATTGTTTACGACCCTACCACGATCGTCCGCTTCGCCGAGACGGCCTGCCAGATGGTGCAGGTAGGACTGGGTTTTACGTTTGTCGACAGCTTCACCGCGGCAAGCTTCGAGCGTGCGGGACTCACCATACAAAGGTTGCCGGACGCGCCGAAGATGAGTGTTTTCGTGCATACCCACGCTGAGCGAGGGCTTTCCTCCTTCGGCCAGCTTCTGAAGGAGGCGGTGCGCGCTGAGGTCGAGGGCGAGCGCGCGGGATTCCTGCAAAGCGGGCAGAAACCCGATGGCCACAGCATATCTCCCGAAAGTGAGAACCGGTTTCGGGATAAAGACGGGTTGTAGGTTTGCCTACAAATCCACAATGGCGCCCTGTGCTTCCAGCGACCTTCTCACGTCTGCGAACCGGACTGCATCTGGGGAAGCCACCATGTGGGCAGCATAGACCCCTGCGGCTTGCCCCGTGGCAAAAGCAGTGCCCATCACACGAATGGAGCCGAAAGCCTTGGTATCGGCTCCGATGAGGCGTCCTGCGACCAGCAGATTCGAGATTCCTGCCACGCGCAGGGCATCCATCGGAATCCCGAAAAAGCCCTTGCCCCCCACTGCGATGTATTCTTGAACCCCAGGTGAGTAATGGATTTCCATCGGCCAGCCTCCCAGGGCGATCGCGCCGTCAGGGATAGCGCCGGTCACAATTTCCTCCGCCTGAATCTGACGAACGGTGACAGGTCTGCGCGACTCCCTGACTCCGATCCGCGGCCCGGTCAAAGCGACGTAGGCATCGCCAAATGCCCCTCCCGCTTTCCGGAGAGCGCAAACAAGGCGCCAGGAAGCATCGCGTGCGGCAACTTCCGTCCGACCGAAACTGACGGCATCCGTTGGATCGGCATCAAGATCCAGGGCCATCCACCAGACTTCGGAACTGCTCGGAATTTCAAGAACGACGCCGCCGTTGGAGCGGGCTCTGATTGTCGGATCCTGGGCGTTGTAGATTTCCGATGCGATTCTGAAAGCGTCGCGATTTTTCTGCCAGCCGGTGCCCACTCCGCCAACGCGTATAGGCAGGGAGGCGGGCTGGAGGGGTTGCTGGGAGCCCCGCCTCTGATGCCCTGCCAAATGCCAAAGATTGCCCTCACCTGAAGCATCGATGAAGGCGCGCGCCTTGATCCTCGCCACACCGAAGTCGCCACAAATGTCGATCGCCGCCACCATGTCACGGGCAACGGTCACACCGCAAAGCGTCGCGTGGTAAAACATCTGGATGTCGCTGATCGTCACGGTACGGTCGAGGGCGACCTTCAGAGCTTCCGGATTCAATGGCACGATCCAGTTTCCGGTCGACCTGAGTCGGATTGGCGCGGTGTCGACGCCCAGCTTTTCCAAGGCGGCAAGAACCTCTGTAGCAACCCCGCCGACCACGCGCCTGGCATTCGCCGTATTCACGAACAGGCCGCAATAGGCAAGAACCGATGAGGTCGTCGCCGCGCCGCCGGCAAAGCCATAGCGCTCGACAAGGATCACCCTCGCACCCGTCCTTGACGCGCCGATAGCCGCGGCAACACCGGCCGAGCCGGCCCCTACAATAGCTACGTCGCATTCGAAGGTTGATGTTGGTACACCCATTTCGACCTCTGCCGTTCGCCGTTTTCCAGTCGTTGGGACCGCACGACACATTCCCGTTTTTTTTGCATCACCGGGCGACGGTCGGCGAACTCCAATTCGATGGTACGAGTTGTCGTCAGGCTATAAGCGCTGGAAAAGATCACCCCGATATCGGCGAGCAGACGCGTAACTCCTTGAATTACGATCGCGGTTTATGCTCTCATGACATATTCCGTCACCGTTTTCGATCGTGACGGAATCCCACGTAAATGGTCTGGTGCGTAGTCAGGCACACCCTGTGCCCTGCCGACCGAAGAGGAGAAATTTATATGCGCTATGGTGTGTTGGCTGCCGTCCTGGGGACGCTGGTCTCATGGAGTTATGGGGCTCAGGCGCAAGAGACGCTTGCAGCCGTGAAAGCACGAGGGGAGTTGCTTTGCGGTGTCGGGGAGAATTTCCCCGGATTCTTCTCGCCAGACTCGACAGGAAAATACACAGGCTTTGACATCGACTTCTGTCACGCGGTTGCCGCCGCTGTGCTCGGTGACGCCGGGAAGGTCAAGTTCCTTCCTGCGACCCCTTCGGCCCGATTCCCCCAATTGCAGTCGGGTCAGGTCGATATCCTCTCTCGAGAGGTGACAGATACGTTCTCGCGCGACACGAGCCTTGGCCTGGATTTCCCGATCATCCTGTTCTACGACGGCCATGCCCTGATGGTTCCAAAGTCCCTCGGCGTCAAGTCAGCCAAGGATCTGGATGGAGCGAACGTCTGCACGCAGACGGGGCTTTCGACCGAAGTGATCGTAGCCGACTATTTCAAGTCGAACGGCATGACGTATAAGCCGGTCGTGTTCGACGCCCGCGATCAGGCACTTGCCGCCTTCGAAAGCGGACGCTGCGACGTCTTCTCGTCGGATCGCTCGACGCTTTTTGCCTATCGGTCGTCTCTGGCTAATCCCGACAATTTCGTCGTCCTCGACGACACGATCTCCAAGTCGCTGAACGGTCCGACCGTCCGTCACGGCGATAACAACTGGGGTGATATCGTGCGCTGGACCGGCTACGTGCTCATCGGCGCCGAGGAATTCGGCGTTACGTCGAAGAACGTGGATGAGATGAAGGCGGACGCCAACGCGCCGGCCGAAGTCCGGCGCATGCTTGGCGTCGAAGGAGACTTCGGCAAAATGCTGGGCCTGCCCAATGATTGGGGCTACCAGATCATCAAGAGTGTCGGCAATTATGGTGAGATCTACGACCGGAACCTCGGCTCCGGCGCAAAGGTCAGCATCCCGAGGGAAAAGACCCTCAATGCGCTTTGGAAGAATGGCGGTGCCATGATCGCTCCGTCGTTCCAGTAAGCCCGGTCGTCCCGATAAGCATCGTGAATTCTGGCGGATAAAATGTACGCGCACCCAGACGCTCCTTTGCCCAAGGTCGGCTGGGTACGTCGTACGTTCTCGAAAGGCGATCTGGCCGGCGTATTCATCCAGATCGCCCTGGTACTGATCGTGGTTGGCGGAGGCTGGTATGTCGTTTCTGTCACCACGGCCAATCTCAATGCCAGGGGCATCACCACCGGTTTTGCCTTTCTATCGCGTCCTGCCGGTTTCGACGTCGCGTTTTCGCTTCTGCCCTTCACGTCGGCCAGCCCGTTGTGGATGGCCGTGTTCGTCGGGATCACGAACACGCTGTTTCTTGCTCTTGCCGGCATGTTGTTCGGCACCTTGCTTGCGTTCGCCGTGGTTTCATTCCGTCTGTCAAAGAGCCCATTGGCGTCGGGACTGGCAGCGGGATATATTGGCCTGTTTCGCAATACGCCCATCCTCCTTCACCTCCTTTTCTGGTATTTCGCGGTCTTCGCAGCTCTCCCGAGCGTGCGAAACGGACTCGTCCTCGATGAGGCCGCCTTTTTGAACAATCGCGGGCTGTTCGTCCCTTGGCCCGAACTGGCCTGGTCGGGCTGGATCGCAGCTTGCTTGTTCGCCGTGATCCCGATGATCGCCTCAAGACGCTTGCGAAAGCAGAACCCTACGTCGAATTTCGCTCGTATAGACTTGTCGCTTCTGCTTGGGCTGGCGCTTTTCGCGACGGTCATCGCCTTGGCGGCAACAAGATGGGACCTGCCGGTTCGCGCCGGTTTGGGGATCAGGGGCGGAGCCCAGTCCATTCCCGAGTTGATGGCTGTTGTCCTGGCGATGTGCACCTACGCGTCGGCATTCATCGCAGAACTGCTTCGGGGCGCCATACAGGGCGTCGACCGCGGCCAGACAGAAGCCGGACAGGCGCTCGGATTGCGCGGTTCGGCCATCTCGAGGCTTGTCATCTTCCCTCAGGCGATACGCGTCATCATCCCGCCGCTGACGAACCAGTACGTGAACATGATCAAGCAGACGGCGATTGTTTCGGCGATCGCGTTTCCCGACGTGATGCTGATCATCGGAAAGACGGTTCTGACCCAGACCGGGCAGGCGATCGAATCCCTTACGATCGTCACGTCCGTCTACCTGATCATCAGCCTTCTGGCCGCTGGATTGATGCATCTCTATGCCTATAAGCTCGAAGCCGCCGGGCACCGCCGATGACCGTTCAAGCTGGCACGTCGATCGCCGGCCGCTACAAGGAGCGGCTGCGGATTTCCGCTCTGGAATTCGTGAGGCGAAGCTTCGCCGACCGCCGCACGGGCGCGGTGACCATCCTCGCCCTGATCATACTGATCGGCGCGGGGATCCCCTTCCTCCGATGGGCGGTTTTCAACGCGGACTTCATCGGCACAGCTCCGACGGATTGCCGGCGCGCCGGCGCCTGCTGGGTATTCATCTCCCAAAAGGCCGGGCAGCTTGGATATGGCTTCTACCCGCTGGAACTGAGATGGCAGGTCGACATTTCAATGATCTTGTCGGCGTTGGGCCTGTTGGGCGCGTTCCGACTGGCACGCCGGTATCAAATCGCATTGGCCGTAGCCATCTATTTTCTGTCGACCTTTCTGAGCTTCAACGCTTTTGGAGGGCGGCTCCCGTGGATGACTCCGGTCGCGGTGGAGAAGTGGGGCGGGCTTTCGCTGACATTGCTGCTGTTCAGCATCGGAGTGGGCATCTCGTTTTGCTTTGGCGGCCTTCTTGCCATGGGGCGTCGATCGAAACGGCCGGTCATTCGCGCAATCTCGTCGGTTTACGTGGAATTCATGCGCGGAGTGCCGCTGATCGCAATCCTGTTCGTCGCCGTGATCCTGCTACCGCTCTTCCTCCCTTCGGGGGCAGGCGCCGATCTTTTCTTGCGAATTATGGTGGGGATTTGCCTGTACACGTCTTCCTACATGGCCGAGGCCATTCGTGCCGGGTTGGATGCGGTTCCTACCGGGACACGCGAAGCCGCATATGCCCTGGGCATGTCGCACTGGAACACGCAAAAGCTTGTCGTCTTTCCGCAAGCGCTGACAATTTCGCTGCCTGGTCTGATCAACACGATGGTGGCTCTGGTCAAGGATACATCGCTGGTGATCCTCGTTGGCGTTCACGATCTCCTGGGATCAACCCAGCTCGCGATCGGAGACGTGACATGGGGGAACGTGCTCTGGGAAGGATACTTCTTCGCAGGGATTATATATTTTATGATATGCTTTGGACTAAATGTTATTGGACACAGGATCGAGATAAATTTCAACAAAAGAAATAGATAAATTACTATATTTCATGATGTAATTACAGTTTATTCTTTCCTATGTTTCTTGCGGGTGTCAATCGGTAGATAATGAGGATGTTTGAAGATGGCGCAACGAGACGACGCGATCGATACATTTTTACTTCCATGCGGCGTCGAGCTCACTCGCCGGGTGCGGAGGCCGACCGGTGAATATGATCGTATCAGACGGGAACTTGATTCCGCGGAAGGGGTGCTCCTTTCATGCCGCACAACTTATCCCGGAAGATACCGGCCGAAGTGGATCGGTTTCACGCGGCCTTCCATCAAGCTATGCTTGCGGAATGGAGAGATAAGGCTTGATGCCCTGAACGACAGTGGGGAAGTCCTGATCGCTGCGATCGGCACCGTGCTCTCGTCGAAATTCGACCGTCTCTCTTTCAGCCGCAGGGCGCTTCTTCTGGACGATGTAGGCGATCCTCTCCCGATAATCCGCACTATTATTTCCGGACTTTTCAACGCCGATGAAGATCATTGGGGATTTTTCGGCGCATTCGGGCACGATATGGCGCTTCGAAAATATAAAATTGATTTTCAGCAGCCACGTGACATCGATCAAAGCGACATTGTTCTTTATATCCCTGACAGTATCTCCGTATGCGAGGGCGCCGATTTCGCAAAGTCGGTGACATACGACTACGAATTCCGCTTCGCGGACAAGTCGAGCCCAAATCGGCAAGCCGGATTTGTTGCGGAAATTTCCCAAGCGGAAACCGAAGCGAAGGAACCGCCAGCCGATGAGATCGACTATAAAAGCATAGTGTCCGACGCGGTCGATGCGTGCGCGAACGGCCTGCTCTTCGAAGTCGTTGGTTCGAAATCGTTTTTCCGGCAGACTGATATGCTGCCGTCTGACATCTTCGGCAAGCTGGAGGAAATCAACCCCAGCCCATACTGCTTTCTGGCAAATTTCGGAAACGAACATATCATCGGGGCCTCACCCGAGATGTTCGTTCGCGTTACCGGCAGGGTCGTGGAGACCTGTCCGATCGCGGGTACGGTCCGCCGGGGCGCTGACGCTTTCGAGGACGCCGACCGAATCCTGGATCTTCTGAGCTCGCGCAAGGTGGATGCCGAATTGACGATGTGCAGCGATCTCGACTTCGACGACAAGGCGAAGATCTGTGATCCGCTCTCCATCGAACTGGTCGGCCGCCGCCAGATCGAACTCTACAGCCATGTCATCCATACGGTCGATCATATTCGCGGCACATTGGCAGAGCCCTTCGATGCGTTGGACGCTTTCAGCGCGCATCTTTGGGCCGCAACACTGGTCGGGGCGCCGCGCAAGGAAGCGCTCGAGTTTATCGAGGCGCGCGAGGGTACCCCTCGCCGGTGGTACGGGGGAGCGATTGGCCGCCTCGGTTTCGACGGAAACATCGACACCGGCATTATCTTGCGCGCGATGCGCCTTAGCGGAAGTATCGCAGAGATACGCGTCGGGGCGAGCCTGCTGCACAATTCCAGCCCTGAAGAAGAGGAGGGGGAAATCTTCGCCAAAGCCGCGGCGATGTTCAAGGTCGTCGGCGGCGGCCATACTGACGAGACAAGCGCAGCGGCGATAGCCCCCGAAACGGCGACCATGCTGCAAGTCGTGATCGTCGATCTTGGCGGCCCGTTTCTTGGCTATCTGTCCGGTTTGTTATCGTCGCGGGGCGTGCGCTGCAGTGTTATCGACCACGCAACCGCAGGCTCAATGAAATGGAAAAGCCGGATCGCGGTTCTTGCTCCGGGACTTGACGATCCTTCGCTTCAATCGGCAAAGGAACTGGTGTCGCAGATCCTGGCACAAGGCGGCGCGGTGATCGGCCTCGGCCACGGCATGCTCGCCCTGGCTGAGCATTACGGTGCGCGCTCGATGGTCATCGACCAGCCCAGGCACGGAGTGCGTTGCAACGTGAAACAGGGCGTGCCAGGACATCTCATACCGCCTGTTTCCGCGAATGGCGGACAGGTCGGCGTTTATTGCCGGAAAATGCTAAGCGATGCCGACGGGGCTCCGGACCTGCATGCTGTCTGGATCGATGATGATGGAGCGGCCCTCGCGATCGAGCATCGTACTGCAGCCGCTGCGGGCCTGTTGTTCCAGCCCCAATCCGTGCTTTCGCGGCCAAAAATGTTCCTTCAGCTTCTCCAGCGTTTCCAGGAGCGCCTGTCTCAATCGAACCATTCCTGACGAAGGGTCGACATTACCGGGGCTCTGGAAGGTCCCGGCCATGTCAGCACCGGCAGATGGCAAACGATCTGGCTTGGAGCGTTGCTCTATAGGTCACATCCGCGGACCAGACCTGATCCGGCCGCTCGATCGTCAGATGCCGCAGCAGGCACCCCGCCTCTCCTCTTCTCTGCAATCCCAGACAATACCTATGGACAGCCCTCGCCATACGCGCTAGCGTGGCCAAATGGACAGACGGTCTGACCAAAAAGCCACTGTGAAGCCGTTCGCGCTCATGCGCATGCCCGCGCCGATACGCCGGCAGGTGGAGGATGGGCTGCGCGAGATGATTTCCGAAGGCAGGCTGACGCCTGGCGATCGTCTGGTTGAACGGGATCTCTGTGAGCGCCTTGGTGTAAGTCGCCCGTTGCTGCGTGAGGCGTTCCGCCAGCTTTACGCCGAAGGTCTCCTGAGCAACGTGCCGGGTCGCGGCACCGTCGTTTCCGAACTCTCAATAGACGACGCGCGTGAGACATATGAGGTGCGCGCTAGGCTCGAGGCGATGGCGGCAGAAAATTTCGCCCGCAGCGCCAACGAGACGTCGATGGCAAAGCTCGAGGCTCGAACGCGCGCTGTACAGGTTGCTCAGGAATGTGGTGACCCATTGGCTCTGCGCCGTGCAAAGAACGATTTCTACGAAGTGCTCGTCAGCGGCTGCGGAAACGCGGTGCTCGGGCAGATGCTGCGCCTATTGCACAATCGCATCCAGTTGCTGCGTACCGTGACGTTGAACGAGCCGGGAAGAGGGCGGGAAGCAGCCGCGGAGATAGTGGCGATTTTCGAGGCTGTGAACGGGCGCGACGACGAGCGCGCTTCCATGCTTTCCGCGCTGCATGTCCGCAACGGTCAAAGAGTGATGGAAGCGACTTTCGCCGCGCATGAATCTAGAAAGAAGGAAAGGAACGCGGTTCGGCCGGCACGTGGACGCTCCTGACGAAAAGGGAGCACACGTCCAGCCGCCAAGCATCACTTCAATAAAGGGAACAGAGCGATGCAGAACATATGGTCAGCGATCAGCCGTCGCAGCCTCTTGAAGAGCGGCGTGGCGCTTGGAATAGCAACCACCGTGCCGCGCGTAGTTTATGCCCAGGAAAACTCGCTGGTCGTCGGCGTCCAAGGACTGCCCGACTCTCTCCTGATGGGCATGAGCAGCTTCTCCGCGGAAAACCTCATGCTGCAGACCATGACGCCGCTCGTGCTGCGCGATGATGAGGGCAATCTGAAGCCCGGACTTGCTGTAAAGTGGGAAGCCGTCGGGGACAATGTCTGGCGTTTCGAACTGCGCAAGGACGTGAAGTTCCATGACGGCAAGCCGTTCACCGCCGAGGACGTCAAGTTCACGCTCGACTACATCCTTGCCCCCGATTCCCTCTACGGCACGAAAGCGCGCATCAGCCAGGTCGAGAAGACGGAGATCGTCGACAACACCACCGTGCTGATCCATACCAAAGGTCCGTTCCCGACGCTGACGCGTGGCCTGTCGGACATCCCGATCGAGCCCAAGCATTACGTCGAGAAGGTCGGCCGCGAGGGCATGACCGCGCATCCGGTCGGTACCGGGCCCTTCAAGTTTGAGGAGTGGGTGCCGGGCGATCGGTACAGCCTGACCGCCTTCGACGGCTATTGGGACGGCAAGCCGCCGAGCGGCCGGCTCGTGCTGCGTCAGATCCCCGAAGGCTCGACGCGTGTGGCGGCCCTGTTGGCAGGCGAAGCGCAGATCGTCGAGGAACTGCCGGTCGATCTTCAGCCGAGCGTCGAGCAGTCGGACAATGCGGAAGTCCTTTCGGTGGAATCGACCGTCGGTCTCCTGCTGACCTTCGACACTACGAAGCCGCCATTCGACGACAAGCGCGTCCGTCAGGCGCTCAACTACGCGATCGATAAGGAAAAGATTCTGAAGCGCCTGTTGATGGGCAATGGAACTGTCCTGCAGGGGCAGATGCTGACGTCGAATACCTTTGGCTTCAACCCCGATCTCTCATTTTATCCCTATGATCCCGGTAAGGCTAAAGCTCTGCTCGAAGAAGCGGGTCATGGAGACGGGTTCGAGACGTCGATAACCACGCGGTCTGGCAAATACCTTGCCGATGTGGATATTTGCAACGTTTGTGCCGCGATGCTGGGGGAGGTCGGCGTTAAGACGACCGTCAACGTCGTTGAGCAGGGTGTCTTCTCGAAGATGACCTCCGCACACGACATGGGTCCGATCCACATGGTCGGCTGGTACAGTCTCGGTGACGCCGACTTCGCGACCGTGTGGTTTACTGAAGCGAGCGGCCGGTCCTTCTGGCACAGCGACGAATACGAGAAGCTCTTTGTCGAGGCGCGTTCGACGGTCGACGAGAATGCGCGCTTGAAGGCGTATCACCGAATGATGGCGCTGATGCACGAGGAGGCGCCATCGATCTTCCTCTTCGGCCTGCCGTCGATCTACGGAGCGGCGAAGGGACTGACAGATTGGCTGCCGCCATCCGACAAGATCCAGAGATTGGCCGACGCAAAGCTCGGCTGACGAGGGCCGGCCGCGGTCCAATTTTCCTGACGCATCAACACGATCGAGCAAAGGACCCGTAATCCGTGAAATCCTTTCAAGACGCCATCGGCGATGTCGCCGGCCTCAAGGCCGCAATCGAAGCTAGCCCTTACGACGCCGTCATCGCCGTCTCGCCCGAGAATGTGCGTTATGCCGGCGACGCGATGATCGCCACACAACGCAGCATTCGCGACCGCCTCGCGATGATCATATGGCCGAAGGGTCGAGATCCGGTCTTCGTTCTGTGCCAGGTCGAAGAGGGCTATATCCGACAGCAGAGTTGGATTTCCGATATCCGCAGCTACAAGGAATTCGTGACCAAGCCGACGCGCCTGGCCGCCGACGTGCTCCAGGAACTTGGGCTCGACTCGGCGAGGATCGGTTGCGAGCTTGAATATCTCGCCGCGGAGTATGTCCGTGAACTGACCGACGCGCTTCCCAATCTGAAGATCGAGGCCTGCGATAATCTTTTCCGCAAGGTCCGCATGCGCAAGACTGAAAAGGAACGCGATCTTCTTCAGAAGGGTTTTCGTGGCACAGAAAAGGCGATGCTCGCCACCTACGCTACCGTCACGGTCGGCGAGGACGAATGGAGCCTTGTGCGCCGGTTGGCCGACCACATCCTGTTGTCGGGGGCTGAGGACGTTGCGTTCAACCACATCAACGCCGGCCCGAACACGGGATATCCCCATGCCGGCCCGAGCGGTTACCGGGTCGAGAAAGGCGACATCGTCAAGGCCGATTCCGGTGGCCACTACAACGACTATCTCTCCAATGTCGGGCGCACTGCGAAGGTCGGAAAGCCGAGCACCGACGAGGTCGAGATGTGGAAGCGGCTCCGCGAGATCCATCACAGCATCATCGACATGCTGCGACCGGGAAACAGCGGTCGACAGCTTTTCGAGGAGGCGACTCGTCTTCACGAGAAGCACGGCATTCCCTTTCCTTACGCCCACAACGGTCACAGCATCGGCCTTGAGGGCCACGAGCGCCCGATGATCAACCCCTACGAGGACATCGCCTACGAACCCGGCATGGTGTCGACAGTTGAGACCCGGGTGCGGTGGGTCGGCAAGAAGGGACTCCACATGGAGGATCTTGTCGCCATCACCGACAGCGGCCCGGTCCTCCTTTCCGATGCTTTCGACAACGAGGAAATCTTCGTCATCTGAGGGAGTGGATCCATGACGAACGTTAGAAACGATCCCCGTCTGCTGAGGGAGATGGAGCGCGACGGTCTCGACGCGCTCCTCGCGTTCAGCATGGAGAACGTCTTCTACCTCTCCGGCTCGCTGTTCGCGTTGCAGGACAATATCCGTGAGCGCTTGTCAGTCTGCGGACTCGTGCGCGACGGAACGGACTTCCTGATCTGTGCGCAGAACGAAGTGAGCGCGGTGGAAGCGAAGTGCCATGTCGGTCGTATCGAGACTTACGCCGAGTTCGACCGCTCGCCGATCGAATTGCTCGCATCGCTGCTGGAGGAACAGGGGCTGGGTTCGGCGACGATCGGGGTCGAGAAGAGATACCTGATGACGGAGTTCTACGAAGAACTCGCCGCGCGGCTTCCGAAGGCGCGCCTCATCGCCTCGGATCGGGCCATTGAGGCGGCACGGGCCGTCAAGTCGCCGGAGCACATCGGGCTGATCGCGAAAGCGTCCCGGGCAACCGAGGATGCCGTCGCTGACGCTTTCGCGGCTATGCGTCCGGGTATGAGCGAACGTGCGCTGGCGACCGCAATTCTCGAGGGAATGCATGATCGCGGCGCTCAGGTGATGCGCCATAACATCGTGACCGTCGGCGACAATGCCCGCCACGCGCATCCCTATCCGTCTCCTTCAAAGCGCCTCGATCCGGGTGACGTCGTCCGGATCGATGTCGGTGGCCTGTTCGACGGTTATGGCAGCGACATTGCGCGCATGGCCGTCGTCGGCAGGCCGGACGAGCGGCAGACGGAAATCTATGGCCGGGTGCGCGGCTGCGTCCATTCCATCGGCCCGGCGATGAGGGCGGGCATGGCCGCGAAAGAAGTCTATCGCGCCGCCGTCGAATATTACGCCGCGAACGGCATTTCCGGCTACCGGCGCGACCATGTGGGGCACAGTCTGTCGATTCTCGGCGGCCATGACAATCCGATGCTGCATCGTGGAAACGACATGCTTCTGGAGGCGGGGATGGTGATCGCGCTTGAACCGATCCTGACGGACGAAACAGGGCGCCGCTATACGGTGGAGGACACCTTCGAGGTCAAGGCGGAGGGTGCCGAGCTGCTTACGTCGGCGACCGAGACATCGAAAATGGCGGTGATCGCCTAGGCGATTCCCACACATCTCGTACCGTTTCGACGATCTCGTCGGACCGGGGTGACAGGTTTCGCGAAACGAGAGTTCCGATGCTGAACTATGTTATCCGCCGCCTCCTAACCGTACCGCTTTCTCTGGTCATAGTCCTCGGTGTGATTTTCGCGGTACTGAGACTGACCGGCGATCCAGTGGAGATCTATCTCGGTATCACGCGCACGCCGGAACAGGTCGATCTGCTGCGCCTGCAGCTTCATCTCGATTCCCCCGTTCTCGTCCAGTTCGGCTACTATCTTCTCGATGTGCTGAAGGGCGATTTCGGCCGCTCGCTCCAGTTCTCCGCGCCGGCCATGACCATCGTGCTGCATCGCCTGGCGATGACGGGGGAACTGATGGTCACGGCATTAGCAGTATCGCTGGTCCTCGGGATCCTCGGCGGGATCCTCGCCGCGGTTTACAAGGACAGGACTGCCGACTTCATCATCTCGGGTCTCGCCGTCGCCGGACAATCAATGCCGAGTTTCTGGCTGGGAATCCTCCTCGTCCAGATCTTCGCGCTCAATCTCCATTGGTTGCCGACGTCCGGTACCGGCGATCTCAGACACCTGATCTTGCCGTCGATCACACTGGCCGCCTTCGTCGTTCCAAACTTCATCCTGATCACACGTACGAGCGTGTTGGAGACGATGCAGGAACTCTATGTGGTCGCAGCCCGTGCGAAGGGGTTATCCAGGAGCCGCGTACTGTTTCGCCATATCCTTCCGAACGCACTCAATCCGATCGTCAGCTTCCTCGGTCTGCAGGTCGGCCGGCTGGTCGGTGGATCTATCATCACCGAGACGATCTTCGCCTGGCCGGGCGTCGGCAGGTTACTGATCGGCAGCATCTTTCAACGCGACGTGCCGGTCGTGATCGCCGGTGTCTTCATGATCAGCATTGTCGTCATCGCGGTCAATCTGTTGGTTGAGATCACGCTCGCCTTCACGGATCCGCGGATCCGGCTGGATTGAATTGATGCGCAAGCCAATCTTCAATCCACGGACAAAGATCGCGTTCGGCACCGTCATCGTCGTCGCGATCCTGTTCGTCGCGATCTTCGCACCGTTTGTCGCGCCGAGCGACCCGAATGCGCAGGATCTTCTCGATCGCCTCCTGCCGCCGGTCTGGCGACAGGATGGAACGGTCAATCATCTGCTCGGTACCGACGCCTATGGCAGAGACGTGCTTTCGAGGCTCGTCTACGGCTCACGGATCTCGATTATCGTCGGTGTGGCCGCTATGATGCTCTCCTGTGTCGTCGGCACTGTTCTCGGCATGCTCGCCGGCTACAAGGGCGGGCGTCAGGAAGCGCTCATCATGCGGATCGCGGATGCGCAGCTGGCCGTCCCCGCGATTTTGCTCGCCATCCTCGTCGTTGCCACCATGGGAGGCAGTCTGTTCAATCTCGTGGTCGTTCTCGGCATCTCGAGCTGGATGATCTATGCGCGCGTGATCTTCGGAATGACGAAGTCGATCAAAGAACTGCCCTACGTCGAGGCCGCTGTCTCGCAGGGCGCCGGCGTCGCCTACACCTTGCGCCGCCATATCCTGCCGCAGCTCGTCCCGGTGCTGACCGTCATCTCCACCTTGCAGGTTGCGCAGATGATCCTGACGGAGACGGCACTCTCGTTTCTCGGCCTCGGAATTCCGCCACCAACGCCAAGCTGGGGGAATATACTCGCGGAAGGCCGCGACCGGTTGCTCGTGGCGCCGTGGATCGCCAATGCGGCCGGTATTGCGATTGTCATTCTCGTCTGGGGCATCAACATGCTCGGCAACGGTCTCCGCGAGGAACTCGATCCGAAAGGAGCGAGCCGTGGATGAGATAATGGCGCCGTTTCTCGACGTCCGTGATCTGTCGATCGCGTTCAGCAGTCGTGCTGGCGACCTCTCGATCGTGGAGCGCTCTTCCTTTCAACTCGCGAAGGGCGAGGTTCTCGGCCTCGTCGGGGAGTCCGGTTGCGGCAAGAGCGTTACCGCGCTGTCTCTGATGCGCCTTCTGCCGCAGACCGCACGTGTCTCGAACGGATCGATCCGTCTCGGCGGTACCGATCTGCTTTCGATGAGCGAACGCGCCTTCAACCGCATTCGCGGGCGCCGGATTGGCATGATCTTCCAGGAACCGATGAGTTCCCTAAATCCCGTTCAGACCGTCGGCTGGCAAATCATGGAGCCCCTAAGGGTCCATCTCGGCCTGTCGCGCGCACAGGCGCGTGAGCGGGCGATCGAGTTGCTCGAACGGGTGCGTGTGCCGGCGGCGGCGAGTCGGCTTGCGGCCTATCCTCACGAACTTTCCGGCGGACTGCGCCAACGCGTTATGATCGCCATCGCGATCTCCTGTGAACCGGAGCTGCTGATCGCCGACGAGCCGACGACGGCTCTCGACGTGACGATCCAGGCGCAGATGATCGACCTGCTCGTTGAACTGCAGAAATCGAGCGGCATGTCGGTCGTCATCATCACCCACGACCTCGGCGTGGTCGCGGATTTCGCCAACAAGGTGGCGGTGATGTATACCGGACGCATCGTCGAAACGGGCCCGGTCGGCGCCTTCTTCGATCGTCCGGTGCATCCCTATACCCAGGCCCTCATTGCAAGCCTGCCCGATCCGGAAAATCCCGACAGGAAACTCAGCACGATCGAAGGCACCGTGCCGCGTCCGCTGCTGCTGCCGCCCGGCTGCCGCTTCGCACCACGTTGCGGCTTTCGCCGGCCGGTTTGTGAGACCATCCTTCCGGATCTTTGGGATGTCGGCAGCGACCAGGCCGCCGCCTGCCTGAAGCCCTTCGACTATGAAATACCAGATCCCCATGACTGAGGCCGACGCAAAAGCACTGCCGGCGGAGGGGTCCGTACTCCTCGAAGCCACCGATATCATCAAGCGCTTCCCCGTCGGGCGAACGCTCTTTGGCAAGCCGCGCGAATGGCTGCACGCCGTCGACGGCGTTTCGCTAAGCATCAAGCGGGGGGAGACTGTTGGTCTCGTTGGAGAATCCGGATGTGGAAAGTCGACGTTCGGACGCGTGATGATCCGTACACTGGAGCCTGAAAGCGGGTCTCTGATTTTCGGCGGGGAGGACATTACCCATGCCGCCGGTGAGCGTATGCGCGCCCTTCGATCCAGGTTCCAGATGGTCTTCCAGGATCCGATGGGCTCTCTCGATCCACGCATGACGGTCGGCGAGAGCATCGCAGAACCGCTCGTCATCGCAGATGTCGGCCGATCGCGGGAGCGCCGCGAGAAGGCACGTGAGATGCTCGACCTGGTCGGTCTTGGTGGCGATTATGCAGACCGCTACCCACATCAGTTCTCCGGAGGTCAGCGCCAGCGCATCTGCATTGCCCGCGCACTCGTCATGCGGCCGGAATTCATCGTCGCCGACGAACCAGTGTCAGCGCTCGACGTGTCGGTACGCGCGCAGGTGATCAATCTCTTCGAAGACGTTCAGGAGCGCTTCGGACTGACCTATCTTTTCATCTCGCACGATCTGAGCGTCGTGCGCCATGTAGCCGACAAGGTTGTCGTGATGTATCTCGGGAAGATCGTGGAAAGCGGCGCGGCCCGACCGCTTCTCGACGATCCGAGACACCCCTATTCCGAAGCGCTTCTGGCGGCGGTGCCGCCCGCGCGGCCCCAGACCGTGCGCCGCGCCGCTCTGATTAAGGGCGACCTGCCGAGCCCCATGAATCCGCCGGCCGGATGCCGGTTCCATCCCCGATGTCCGATCGCTGTCGAAAGATGTCGTCACGAGGAGCCGCGGCTGCGTCCGATCGACAAGGATCGTCATGCCGCGTGTCATCTCGCTTGATCGGCGCCGCGATCTGTAACGCGTACCGGTGGGCAGAGACCGGATCAACCCACCGCGGCGGTTACGATAATTTCGATCAGTACACCGGGGCCAAGATCGGCGACACCGATCGTCGCGCGCGTCGGCATGTGGTCGGTTTCGAGCCATTCAGACCAGACCGCGTTCATCTCGCTCTTCGCCGTCATGTCCGTCATGTAGATCTGCGCGGAAAGAAGCTTCGTCCGGTCCGCCCCGGCTCGTGCCAGAAGTTTGTCGAGCGTCGTGGCGATCTGACGGGTCTGACCGCCCGTCGACTGCGAAAGATCCTCTGCCACGATGCCGCTGATATAGACTGTGTCGCCGTGCGTTACGATACGGTGCATAAGCGGGGTGGAAACGTCTCGTTTCATGCGATCCTCTCGATCGTTTCACAACTGGCTCCCGGGCACGACGACGCCGGGGGAGTAGCCGAGGGGGGTGTAGAGGCCTGCCTCAATCCGGCGGCCCGCCCCGGTGGGCCCCGGCGCCTAGAAGGCGCGCTGACGCGGCGGCGACAGTTCCATTTCGACGATGGTCTTCATCATTTGGACCACCGCTGCGTTGGTCTCGGCCGGGATACCGTCGCAGTCGGCTATGCACCGGCCGGTGCCACCATCAGACATGCCGAGGCCAACCCCGATATAGTGCAGCGCGATTTCGGATTCCGGTGTGTGACAGAGCTCGGTGTTGTTGGACAGCATCGCCAGAGCCGCACACAGGCCGTACGCGCCGAGATTGGACGTGCTGCCGATGACGAGCGTGCCCGTCGCAACGACGGAGAATATGCCGCCGCCACAGGGGGTCTTGCTCTCGTTGTTCAGCTCGGGCAGACGCGTTTTCAGCGCCTCATAGATCTTGCCGAAACCGATCTCGTTTCCGCCGTCGCCGATACCGATCGTGACTTTGCCGAGACGATTAGCTTCGTTCACAAGGGCATCGAAATTGACGCGAAAGCTGTCGCGGCTAACGCCACTGATCCCGTGCAGATGGCCGTTGCCGTTGCCGCCCAGACGCTCGATCGTGACGAGCGCGTCCAGCTTGGCGGCGAATTCCGCCTGGCGGTCCGCCGTACCGAGTTCGAACACCGCGACTGGGACGTCGAGTTTCAGGAAGGCAAGAAGTGCCTCGATTGCAGGTGCTGGTTCCGGATCAGTGATGATCGTCACCTTGTTTCCCAGCATGAGGAGAGCGCGAGCGAGCACGACCGCACCGAACGGCCCGTCGTTTTCACCCTTGGGCATATGCTCCGGTACGGCGGCCCCGGTCAGGATTCCGACATGTTTGCGGTCCCCGACGAGCTTGCGGGCAGCGGCGAGGACGAGCGGTTCGTTCTCGGTTTCGCGCGCGAGCTCGTAGAGGTCCCATTTATGGCCTCGCGGCAACCCGCGACGACGCATCTCGACGCATTGAACCTTGTCGATTGCGTCGTAAGCGACCACTTCCATTGCCTTGCTCCTTTGTGCGGTGAGGTGTCGCCAACAGTACGGGCTCTCTCCGCGCCGCATCAATTGCGAAGCATTCGTCGAATAGTGAGAATAACTACAGTATCGGCTTGCCCGGAGACTTTTAGGAAGGAGCGAGCCAATCTCACGGCGCCTGCCTAGTCTCGTCGGTCTTCGATCTTTCGAAGCCGTCTTTCGCTGCGGTGGCATCGCACGCGCGGCCGACGACCTTGCCGTCACACCCTCAGCGGTCAGTCATCAGATTCGCCAGCTTGAGGAGGATCTCAGCGTCAAGCTCGTCCGAAGGGAAGGACGTCGGATCGTTCTGACGGAGGGTGGCGAGCGTCTTTTTCCAGCCCTCCGTGATGCCTTCCGAAACCTCACGGCCGCCGTCGTCGACATCCATGAGCAGGAGACCCAGGCACCGCTTCGCATCAGCATGCTCCAGAATTTCTCTGTCAACTGGTTTCTTCCGCGACTGCGGCGGTTCAACGAGGCGTTCCCGAATGTCGAGGTTCGCCTTTCCTTCGAACCGCATTATGTGGATTTCGCGCGCGAGGCGATCGATATGGCGGTTAGGCACAGTCCCCACGATTGGCCTGACCTTCATTGCGAACTCTTGTTCCAGGATCAGTTGCTCCCAGTCTGCAGCAAGGCGTACCTTGCAGCACACGGACCATTCGACAAGCCGGCCGATTTGTTTCGCCATACACTCCTCGTTTCCGACGGGCGCCCGTCAGATGCGTGGAGCGAGTGGTTCAGATCCACGGGAACGGAGCTCGGTTCGGAGTTGGCAACGATCCATGTCGACTCCTCTCATCTCGCCATGCTCGCGGCGGCCAACGGTATAGGGTTCGCGATCGCGGGCGCGCGCTTAATGCAGCCGATGATGCGCCGCGGAGAATTGGTCGCTCCGTTCCCGATGACCGTTCCCGAGCACGGTAGTTTCTTCACAGTGTGCCCGCCAGGGTGGGCTAACCGTCCGAAGATTCGCCGGATGCGCCGCTGGCTGGCAGAGGAAGCGCGGCAAACTTTCGATAGTTGAGGGTGACTCAACTATCAGAGTGAACTCATCACTTGTCGCAATTGTCGTTCGTTCTCAATATTCGAGCAACAAAGGCGCGTCGGAAATATGTCGGGATCGAGGAGCCGCGATATCCGAAGCGCATTGAGGAAAGGACAGTGAATGAGTGATATCGTTGGCCAGATGGTCGACCGTTTGATCACGGTTGAACTCAAGAATCCAGGTATGCCGCACGGCTTTCTCGTCGATCTTTATGAAGCGGCTTTGAATGAGGGCGGCGGCCGTCCTCTGACGGCAAGAGCAGCCGAACTCCTCAAGGAAGCCGTTTCCAAAGGTGACACCGTCTTCCTGTTGACCGGCGCCGGCTATCCGCCGCAGATGCCGACGGGCGAATCCGACGGGCCGCCAGGTGCCGCGGTTCTCGCCCGCATGCTGTACTGGGGGCTCAACGCCGTCCCGGTCTATCTCTGCGAGAAGAAGCATGAGGGACCGATCCGCGCGTCCAGCGAGGCGGCGGACGTCATGATCCACCCGATCGACCTTGCAATCGACCGAGGCTTTGGCGCAGGGCTTCTCACCGCGCCGGACCGTCAAGAGGAGGTCGAGGCGTGGTCCGCTGAAATCTTCGAGCGCTATGACCCAAAGGCGATTGTCTGTATCGAGCGGCTGGGTCCGGCAAGCGACGGGCGCGTCTATAACGCGACGGGGATCGTCAAGGGGCCGGAGACCGAGATCGTCGATCTGGCGCCACTTCTCTCCGAAGCCGCCAGACGGGGTGTCGGCAGCATCGGGATCGGCGACCACGGAAACGAGATCGGGTTCGGGCGCATCCAATCGGCGGTCAGGGAAATCATGCCGGCTGGAAAAACCAACGCCTGCACAGTGGCGACCGACGTGCTCATTCCCTGCATGATGTCGAACTGGGGCGCGTCGGGCATCGCCGCGCAACTCAGCTATCTGATCGGGCGGACCGACCTCGCCCACGGTCCCGAGCAGGAACGGCGCATCGTCGAGGCGTGTCTTGCTGCTGGCGGCCTCGAAGCGCACATGTGCACCAAGCGCTTCATCGTCGACGGCGCCGAAGGCGAAAGCTCCATGGCGATCGCCCAGCTTCTCAAGAACATGGTCCAGCTTTTCGCGACGGCTCCGAGCACCGGGGTCGCCCACTGACACGTGCAGTCCTTGACGCTTCACCAAGGGAGAAAACGAATGTTCCCAACGCGCCGTGCAAAGCTTTTCACCCCCACCCGCCGCTCGTTTCTGGCCGGCGCCGGAGCGTTCGCCGCGGCGACACAGTTTCCCATACCGGCGATCGGGCAAGGAAAGAAGGATCTGGTCTACGGCGGCTTCGGTGCCGGATACTCCAATCTCAATCCCCTCCAGCGGACCGACAATGCCGCCGGAATCATCATGCGCAACGTGTTCGACGCGCTCGTGCGGCCCGACTACGCAGCACAACGCGTCGTTCCCGAACTGGCCGTCGAGTGGAGCCGCCCCGACGCGCTCACTTGGCGCATCAAGCTGCGCGAAGGCGTGAAGTGGCACAAGGGCTACGGCGAAATGACCGCCGAGGACGTCGTCTACTCGTGGATGACATGCCTGCAGGACAAATGCTTTCAGACGGGTACCGCGTTGTTTCCGCTCGAAAGCATCAAAGCCGACGGCAAATACGTCGTCGAAGCGAAGATGAAGCAGCCCTTCGGCGCCTTCCCCGGCGTGACGATGGGTTATGGCGGAAACATCATCTGCAAGGCGGCCCATCAGGAGATGGGCAATGCCTACAACCTCACCCCGATTGGAACCGGCGCGTTTCAGGTCGAGCAGGCGTCGAGCAATGAGATCATCGTCGCGCGCAATTCGGACTACTGGAATCCCAACCAGCCGCAGCTAGATCGGATCGTCTTCCGCGCGATCCCGGATTCGCAGGTTCGGCTGCAGTCGTTGGAGCGCGGCGAGCTCGATTTCATCAGCCAGCCGGACACCAAAGACGTCGAGGAGATCAAGTCCAACGACGATCTCGTCTACACCAGCACGCCCGGCTGGGTCTGGGACTACCAGCAGTTCTGCCTCAAGGGCAATGACGGCATGGCGTTTCAGGACAAGCGCGTGCGCCAGGCGATCTCCTACGCGATCGACCGCGAAGCAATCGTCAAGGAGATCTACAACGGGGAAGCGCTGCCGACCGACTATACGATTCCGCCGGGCTTCATGGGTTACAAGAAAGGACCTCTGCGCTACCCGAAGAATGGCGACCTGGCGAAGGCTAAGGAACTGATGGCGGCGGCCGGCGTCTCCGGCTACGAGGTGGAGGTGATCTGCTCCGACAAGGACTGGCTTCGCCGTGAACTCGAACTCGTGGCCGCCATGGTCAGCCAGATAGGCATCACTTACAAGATCCGCAATCTCGATATTGGCAGCTTCAACAATCTTTGGCTAAACAAGAATTTCCAGCAGCATCTTGAGGATATCACCATCGTTGCGCCGGATACCGACGCGACCTGCTGGTGGTTCTATCACAGCCAGGGGAACGTGACCGCCGGCTACGACAATCCGGAGATGGACAAGCTTCTGGACGAGGCCCGGGCATCGAGCGATACCGACGAACGTATCGGGCTCTACGATCAGGTGACGAGCGTCGCGCTCGAGGATCAACCGCTGGTCATCCACTGCAATCCGAATCTCATACGCGCCTATCGCAAGGGTTTGCAGGGGTTCGAGCCCGGCCCGCAGGCGAACGCCGAATGGTTCAAGGACGCACGCTGGTCGTAAGCAAGCGGGGCAGTGGACTGGCGGCCGATCCGCCGGCACTCCACCGCGTATCCGGAAGGAGGTCGCAACATGAGCAGTTGGGTCTATCTTTCGCGACGGCTGATCCAGCTTCCGCTGGTGCTCTTCGTGGCGAGCCTGACGATCTTCTCGCTTTTGCATATAACGCCCGGAGATCCGGTGCAGATCATGCTGGGCATGGAGACGTCACCGGATGCGGTGGCTGCGCTTCGCGCCCAGTTCCACCTCGATCAACCGCTCCCCATGCAATATCTCATCTGGGTCGGTGACGCGATCCGAGGAGACCTCGGCAATTCGATTCGCCTGAGCCAGCCCGTACTCCACATCATCGAGCAGAGATTCCCGATCAGCCTCGGACTGGCTGCGGCTGCGATGGGGCTTACGCTGGTCGTCGCAATTCCGGCAGGGATATTCTCCGCTCTGCGCCGCAACACATTCGTCGACTATCTGATCACCGGCCTTTCGATCGGGGGCATCGCCATACCGAACTTCGTCCTGGCGCTGGTGCTGATCTATGTCTTTTCGGTGACGCTCGGCTGGTTTCCCATTACGGGTATCGGATCACGCGCGCGTGTCGGCGACACGCTCTGGCAGATATATTCGCCCTTTATCCTGCCTAGCGTCGCGCTTGCCGCAGCGGAAATCGGCTTGCTGACACGCTTCATGCGGTCTTCGATGATCGACGTTCTCTCGCGGGATTACATACGCACGGCGCGTGCAAAGGGGCTGCCCGGATGGTGGATCATCGTCGTGCACGGCATGAAGAACGCGATGATCCCAGTGGTCACGATCAGCGCCATCCAGTTCGGATATCTGATCGGCATACAGATCACCATCGAGTTCATCTTTGCGATCCCGGGCATGGGCTCGGCACTGCTTGAGGCGGTCGTTAACCGTGATTTTCCGGTCGTTCAGGGGTTGACGCTGATGACCGCGGTCTTCTTCGTACTGGCGAACATCGTCGCCGATACGCTCTATGTGCTTCTCGACCCGAGGATACGCTATTGAGCGCCGTGACTTTCGCACCCCCGGAGCGATCGAATAGTGCGCTGAGCCTGGCGAGTGGTCAGTTTCTTGGCAATCGTGCGGCGCTGGTCAGCTTCGTCTGCTTCGTGCTCATCACGGTGGCGTGTCTCGCCGCTCCGCTGATCGCCCCTTACGATCCGGTTGCGATCAGCCTCTCGGACAAGCTGCAGGCGCCGGGCATGGCGCACTGGCTGGGGACGGACTACTTTGGACGGGATGTGCTGTCTCGCGTGCTCTATGGCGGCCGGGTTTCACTTATGGTCGCCCTCCTGGTCGTCGTCGCATCGACACTCGTCGGCGTGCCGATTGGATTGCTGGCCGGCTTCGCAGGTGGCCGCGTCGACAACGCCCTGATGCGCATCATGGACGCTTTTCTGACGTTTCCGCCACTGCTTCTTGCTGTCGCGATCGTCGGGGTGCTTGGACCGTCCATCGAGAACGTCATGCTGGCGCTCGCCCTGGTGCGCGTTCCGGTTTTTGCCCGCATCGTGCGCAGCAGTACGCTGAGTATCCGCGAGGAGACCTATGTGAAGGCCGCCCGGGTTCTGGGTTCGGGATGGGTGCGCATACTTGTGACGCATGTGCTGCGAAACGCGATCGCTCCGATCGTCGTTCAGATCACGATCGTCTTCGCCGGCGCCATCGTCTCGGAAGCATCCATCAGTTTTCTTGGACTTGGGGCACAGCCGCCATCGCCCAGTTGGGGACGCGATCTCAACGAAGCCCGGCGCTTTCTCGAAGACGCGCCCTGGCTTCTCTTCGGACCATCCATCGCCATCCTCGTTTCCGTTCTCTCGGTGAATTTCATCGGCGACGGACTGCGGGACGCACTCGATCCGAGAGCCTGGCAGACGCTGCGCCGAGCCACTGCGCGCGGATCGGCGGCACAAGGCGCGACGCCGGGACGATCGCAATGAGCGAGCCTCTACTTCGGGTAAAAGGCCTACGCACCGAAATTCCCGGCGGCCCGGGAAGTGTCGTCGCTGTCGACGATCTGAGCTTCGACATTCATCAGGGAGAAATCCTCGGCATCGTGGGTGAGAGCGGCAGCGGTAAGAGCATGACGGCGCTGTCGATCATGGGCCTCGTCGCGCCTGCCGGGCGTGTGACCGCGAAGCGCATGGAATTCGATGGCTGGGATTTGACTGGGTTGGATGAAGCGGCCATGCGTCGTCTGCGGGGACGGGAGATGGCCATGATCTTCCAGGATCCGATGACGTCTCTCAATCCCGTGCTGTCGATCGGCTTCCAGTTGATCGAGCAGTTGCGCTGGAGGCTTGGCCTTTCGCGCAGGCAGGCGCGAAGACAGGCGGTGGAACTGCTCGGTCGGGTAGGGATTTCGGGCGCCGAACGCCGCCTCGATGACTATCCGCATCAGTTCTCCGGAGGCATGCGGCAGAGGGTGAGCATTGCGATGGCTATCTCCTGCGAACCGAAACTGCTCATCGCCGATGAGGCGACGACCGCGCTCGACGTCACCATTCAAGCGCAGATTACCGACCTTATCATGAGGTTGTGTGAAGAGTCGGGGATGTCGGTCATGTGGATCAGTCACGATCTCGGGGTGGTCGCTGGACTGTGCGACCGGGTCAACGTGATGTACGCGGGACGCTTGGCGGAATCGGCCGATGCAATGTCGCTCTACGCGCATTCGCGTCACGGCTACACACGCGGCCTGATGAAATCCGTGCCGCGGATCGATCGCCGCCGACAGCGTCTCGAGGCCATCGCGGGACGTCCGCCGAGCCTGATCGATCTCCCGAAGACATGCCCCTTCGAACCGCGCTGCGCATATTCCACGCCGGAATGCGGCGCCAAGCCGGCCCCGCGCCGCAATTTCGGTGAGAACCATATCGCCTACTGCTGGGCAGACCTCCCCGCTGAGGAAGGTGTGGAATGATCGATGAGCCGCTTCTCCGCGTCGACGATCTTTCAGTGACCTTTCACCGCCCGCCTCTACGGCCCTTCGGCAAGCCATCCACGGTCCGCGCCGTCGACGGCGTTTCCTTCACGCTGGCACGGGGTGAGACGCTCGGTCTTGTCGGCGAGAGCGGCTGCGGCAAGAGTACGACGGGAAATGCGCTCGTTCAACTCATCGAACCGAGTGGCGGACGGATCATGCTGGACGGAGACGACATCTCGTCCTTCCGTTCTCGCGAGGATCGGCTGAAGGCTAGACGGCGAGGTCAGATGATCTTCCAAGACGCCTACGCGTCGCTGGACCCGCGTATGACCATCGAGGACATCCTGCAGGAACCGATGCGCATCCACGCGTTAGGCAACAGGCAGGAACGATCGCGGCGAATCCAGGAACTTCTTGACCAGGTTGGCCTCGCCCAGTCCTTCCGCAAACGGTACCCCCACGAGATGTCCGGGGGACAACTGCAGCGCATCGGTATCGCGCGTGCGCTGGCGGTCGAACCGGACTTCATCGTCTGCGACGAACCGGTTTCCGCACTGGATGTCTCGATTCAGGCGCAGATCATCAATCTGCTGGAGGATTTGCAGGCCGAGCTCAAGATCGCCCTGATCTTCATTTCCCATGATCTGTCCGTGGTCCAGCATATCAGCCATCGGATCGCAGTGATGTATCTCGGCCGGATCGTTGAGCAGGCCCCCGCCGACACGCTTTACGATGCACCGCGCCACCCCTACACGAAAGCGCTGCTGTCGGCGATTTCCGTTCCCGATCCCGTCCGCGAGCGCGAAAATCGTAAGAACCGCATTCTGCTTCATGGCGAGGCTGCCTCGCCCGACGCAATACCGACGGGCTGCCGGTTCCGCAGCCGATGTCCGATCGCCGGGGAGTGCTGCGCGACGATGGACCCAGCGCTCGCGCCGCTACCAGTCGACAGCCATCACGACATCGCATGCGTACGCGTCCTCTCAGGCGAAGCCAACTAAGACCGCATCATGATCGTGCTCCGACGATGCCGCAAAGGGGCTCACGTGAACAGTTGGGGCACTCTCTCGGCATCCTTTCACAATTGCGACTCGATCGGCAGGAACCCGATGACGGTTGCCGCGAGGCGCCGCCAGATGCTCGCTTCGGGCTCTGATCTCAACATTTTCACGTTGGAGTCGCCTCCATCCTGCCAGGCGATCTTACCGTTTTCGAGCAGAAGCCTGTAGCTGCTTGCAGGCGATATCTCATCCGCAAATACCGCGTTCACCTCCGCAGTCAGGACTCTATCCTCGAAAAGAACACCCATTTCGGTATTAAGCGATATCGAACGCGGATCAAAATTGAACGAGCCGATAAAACCCGACTTGCCGTCGACGGTGAAGGCTTTGGTGTGAAGACTGGCGCCGCTTGATCCGAACAGGGAGATGTCCTGGCGGACGATTTCCGGACGCAATTCGTACAGATTGACGCCGCCTGCCAGCAGCGGCTCCCGATAATGCGCATACGCGCCATGCACCGCCATGACATCTGTTGCCGCTAGCGAATTCGTCAGCACGGTTACATTGGTGCCATTGGTGGCTAGTTTCTTCAGGGCAGCGACGCCTTGATCTCCAGGTATGAAATAGGGTGAAATGATATGCAGCTCGCGCGCCGCTGCGTTAATGATCGGGAAAATGGTGTTCAGGAGCCAGTTTTCCTTCGCTGCGCTGATCGCCTTTTCCGCCGGATCGGACACGATCCTTGCACTGGCGGTCCAATGGATGGACCTCTGTTCAGCCAGCACGGATTCCGTGCTTTTCGCCTCTCGCAATCGCTGCAGGTATGGCTTCGCGCCGCTACTCGAAGCCAGGTCTTCCAGACGCGTCCGTAAGCTTTGCAGGTCGCCTTTCCGGGTTACGGAAAGCGAGCTGACGGGGAGTACGACGCGGCTGTTCCAATAATCGTCGAAGACGGCTTCGGCTTGATGCACCACGGGTCCGAGCAGCATGAGATCCATATCGCGGAAATTCGAGAGTTCGGCCGCGCCGAAATAGGCGTCCCCGATATTGCGTCCTCCGACGATTGCCAGGCGGCCGTCGGTGATCCACGCCTTGTTGTGCATACGTCGCGTGACGCTGAAGGCGCGGAGCGCCATCTCGACGCCGCGGCGCAGGTCGTTGGCCCGGCTGCGGGCCGGATTGAACAGACGGATTTCGATGTTGGGATGGCTGTCGAGGGCCAGATAGGTGGAATCGTCCCCTTTCGTGTTGATGTCGTCAAGAAGCACACGTACTCGGGCGCCACGATCGGCAGCCGCGATCAATTCGCGCGCCAGCAGGCCGCCTGTCAGATCGTCCTTCCAGTAGTAGTATTGCAGGTCCAGGCTTCGCTCGGCGCTACGCGCGGCAAGCGCTCGGATCGCGAATGCCTGGAGATTGCTCGTGACCAGCAGCAATCCGCTCTTGTCCGGATGTTCCTTGAGCCTTGGCGCCACGATCCTGTCGAGCAGCGTCTCATCCACCGCGACCGGCAAGGCCGTGGAAGGAACGCCGCGGGCCCGTTCGGCGAAACGGCCATAGGAATAAACCGCAGCCAATGACGCCAGCACGAACAGGATCGCGCAAATCGCTATGATCCCGACAAGTCGCATCACCCGGATCCCATTGAACCTTTCGGATGCAGGCTATGTTTACGAGACGGCACGTTCAAGCTTTTTGCCGTCGCCGGAAAAGTGCGATGGGACAATCGGCGCGCGAAGGCTGACAATGACGGGCAGCCCGCTACATCTTTGCGTGCAGAGAAATCGTTCTTCGCGATAGGAGGAACTCGTGACCACCCACAAAGTCGGCTATCTCATCGGCAGTCTTGCCAAGGAATCGATCAATCGCAAGCTCGCCAAGGCGCTCGTGCGGCTCGCACCGCCGGAATTCGAGATGTCGGAAATCTCGTTCAAGGATCTGCCGCTTTACAGCTACGACTACGACGCCGACTACCCTCCCGCGGGCAAGGCATTCAAGGCGGCAATCGCCGCCGTCGATGCGGTGCTGTTCGTCACGCCTGAATATAATCGTTCGATCCCGGGCGGATTGAAGAATGCGATCGACTGGGCGAGCCGCCCCTACGGAACCAATTCGTTTAGAAGCAAGCCGTCAGCCGTCATCGGCACGTCCCCGGGCGCAATCGGCACCGCCGTCGCCCAGCAGAATTTGCGCAGCGTGCTGGGCTTCTGCAACTCTCCGCAGATGAACGCCCCAGAGGCCTATATCCAGTTCAAGCCGGGACTGATCACTGATGACGGCGAAGTCACCAACGACAGCACGGCCGACTTCCTTCGCACCTTCATGCAGGACTTTCGCGTCTTCGTTGCAAGGGTCCTTTCGGTGCTGCCGAAGGATGCCTGAAGCGGGTTTTTCGAAGCGGGTACGCCCGTCTCGCGCGCGAACTCATCTGGTAACAGGGATATCGTTCTTCCGTCATAGGCGTGAAGTTGGACTGCGTAGCGCCCGCTATCGGATCGATGAAAGTGCCGGTGAGCCTTCCTGATATGGATGTCACAGAGGAGGTGAGGATGCTGGCGAAGCTCGATGGTTCCAAGCTTCGCCAGCGATGGCAGGACCTTGTGGGCAGTCCCGCACCTGGGGTCAGCCCAAAGCTTCTTCGCTTGGCGCTGGCCTATCGTAACCGCCCGGTTGTTACCGCGGAGATTTCGCTTTGATGCGAGCGATGAGTTCCTGATCATCGACGAAGGCGTCGAGGAAGTCGTTCCATTCGTCAGCGGTGCGGCGAGCATGGACAAGCATCTGCTCCAGCTCTTCCATTCCGTCACTGGTAAGCGAGGTTATCCCCGAGGGAAGACGGAGGTCTTTGGCTTGGAGGAGCGGCATAAGGTGGACTATTCGGGAAGGAGGGGGATGGGGATTGCCCGCCGCCTACCGATGCTCCATCTGGGGTTGGGGAGGATCATATGCTGAGACATCTATGGCGGGCATTCGGGCAGCGACATAGAGCTTAATGTTGTCCGGGATCGAAGCGAACTCCTAGGGCCTTCCCCGGATTGCCGCAAAGGGGCCGCTCACGCGACACTCAGTATATACGTGGCAGCGGACGGACTTCCCCCCGCACGGCCCCTCCAGCCCTACCAGAAAGCAAAGCATGAAGTCTCGCCTACCGGAAAAGCCCTATGCTCACCCCTATCGCCCATCAAATAACACTCACAACCAACGTTGACATTAGATAATTCGGCCTCTATGATGCCCTGAAGCAATCGAAATGGGGCTTGGGGCCATGAAGCAGTACGTCATTTACACGCGGGTTAGCACTGAGGATCAGGGGAGGAGCGGCCTTGGTCTAGAGGCCCAGAGGCGGGATATAGACATCTTCCTCGCCAACTTCTCTGAGGAGCCTTGGGAGGTGATCGGGGAGTATCAGGACGTTCTTTCCGGCAAGGATGACGATAGGCCCCAATTAGCCGCCGCGTTGAAGAAAGCGAGGGAGACGGGAGCGGAACTCCTCATCGCCAAGCTGGACCGCCTAAGCCGCAAGGTTTCCTTTATCGCCAACATCATGGAAGACAAGAGGGTCCGCCTTCGCGTTGCCTCCATGCCCTTTGCGGACAACTTCCAGCTTCACATCTATGCCGCCCTTGCCGAGCAAGAACGAGAGTTCATCTCCCGGCGCACTAGGGCCGCACTCCAAGTTGCCAAGGAGAAGGGCGTGAAGCTAGGAGGTCTCCGGGACAAGACCATGAAGCGCAATGAGGCCATCCAAGCCAAGGCCAAGCTGGAAGCCGAGAAGGTGATGAAGATCATCGGCCCCATGCGGCAAGCAGGCCAGACCCTCGCCACCATCGCCGGGACGCTTAACGACATGGAGGTGGCGACATCAAGGGGAGGCCAGTGGACCCCGATGCAGGTCAAGAGGGTACTAGAGCGCGTCCAATCCTCCTGAGATTGCACCCTTCTCAGAGTCCATTCTTCATGTTCAGGTAGTCTCTCAACTCTGCGGTACGCTGAATAGTCATTCTCTCCAATTCCCCGGCGACGATCATGGGCCGCATGGACCCGCCCTCGAATAGCTTTCCATACAATTCAGCTTGAAGGAGCGAGTACGCTTTCCATTGCTCCTGCACGTGCCAAAACTCGTCAAACTCGTCGGCGGGGAGTATTTCCTTAAGTCTGGCTAGAACCTCGTTCAACGCCTCCTCGCTTCGCTTCCACGCCGCTCCTGCATTAGCATTCATGTCAGCCTGAGTTTCAAATGCCATCCGGCCATCCTCCCTCACTTCAAGAGCTATTGCGTCCTCGATCTTTCGTAGTCTAGGCCTTCGTGTGAAGAACTGCTCTTCGAGGCTATTCAGGTCGCTGACGCTCAGGCCTAACCTCTGCATATCCTCATGGAGGGTTACCAGCTTCCCGGCGCGTTCGATACTCTCGATACTGCCAGACTTTTCTACAAACCGTCTTCCGAAATAGCCAAGCGCAGCCATGACCGCCCCTACGGCAATTGTTCCTAGCCCCACCTCCATGCGCCTCCAGCCCCCATGTGTCTTTGCTGGATGTTACGCGAGGTGCGGGCCGCCGCCAAATGGCCAATTTTGGGGGACCAACGTGGGGGACCGACCTTTTTGGCCTTTCCATTAAGCTACTGAATTTTAAGAGATTTACGCAGCGAAGACGCGATGGCGGAGAGGGGGGGATTCGAACCCCCGATACCCTTGCGAGTATGCCGCATTTC
>JAKDNM010000173.1 GCA_030456445.1 Hyphomicrobiales bacterium | reverse complement strand
GGGCTGCTAGAGGCGAATGACGATCCGCAGGGCGCCCGGCGAGACCAATTGTTCATCTCCGACAATCAGCGTGCTTCGGTGTACATGGTGCTCGCGATGGCCGCGCTCACCCTCAACGACACGATCGTCAAATTCGCGTCGGAATCGATCAATGTCGGCCAGGTCATGTTCGTCCGCGGCTTGTTCGCGACGTTCATGGTCCTGCTGCTCACCTGGCAGCAGAGATTGTTGAGGAACATCAAGGGGCTGCTCCATCCGATGGTCTGGGTCAGGATGGTGGGCGAAATCGGCTGCACGGTTACATACATCATCGCGCTGGCGCATCTGCCGTTGCCCAATGTCGCAGCCATCTTCCAGGCGCTGCCGCTGGCGGTTACGGTAGGCGCGGCGCTGTTCTTCGGCGAGTCGGTCGGTTGGCGCCGGTCGGTGGCGATCGCGATGGGATTTTGCGGCACGCTCATCATCGTCCGGCCCGGCACGGAGGGGTTCAACGCCTTCTCGCTGCTCGTCCTTTTGTGCGTCGCCTTTTGTACGGTGCGCGATCTGGCAACCCGTGGCATTCCAAACGAGGTCCCGACGCTGCTCGTTTCCGCTGTCGCCGCACTGACCATAACGCTTTGCGGCGCGCTGCTGATACAGCCGATGGGGGGCTGGTCGCCGATGGAGCCGAAACTGGCGGGCCTTCTCCTGGCATGCGCCTCTTTCATGGTGGTCGGCTATATCTTCATCATCAAGGCGATGCGCACCGGCGAGATATCGGCAGTGGCTCCGTTTCGCTACACGACGCTGATCTGGGCCTTTGCGCTCGGTTTCCTGGTGTTCGGCAACGTGCCGGACCTTTATATGCTGCTCGGCGGAGCCATCATTGCCGGGTCCGGCCTCTATACGCTCTACCGCGAGCGTCTTGTGTCGAAAAAGCGCATGGCGGCGGAGAGCGTCGCTGCGCCGACGATGGCGCCGGCGGCGCGACGTCGCTTCCGCCGGTGAGATGGCAGGACCGCTTCATGCAGTTCCTTTACGTAGGGCGAAGGTTGCAACGGACGACCGGTAGGCGGCCGCACGGAATTGCGCTAGGCTTTCGCCGAACCCGTGAAACTGACCGCCAGCGAAACTGACCGGAGGACTAAGCGATGCTTCCCCTGTTCGACATGATCGCCAATGCGCAGAACGGCAACGGCATCGAGGCGCTGTCGCGCCAGTTCGGGCTTTCCAATCAGCAGACACAGGCGGCCCTGCAGGCGTTGATGCCGGCCTTCAGCCAGGGCCTGAAGCGCAACGCCTCCGATCCCTACGGCATGGCGGATTTCATGAAGGCGATGGCGAACGGCCAGCATGCCAAATATTTCGAGGATGCCGCGCAAGCCAACTCGCCCAAGGGCGTGGCCGAGGGAAACGGCATTTTAGGCCACCTGTTCGGCTCGAAGGATCTGAGCCGCGCGGTCACCAGCCAGGCGGCGCAGATGACAGGTATCGGCCAGAACATCCTTGCCCAGATGCTGCCCGTCATCGCGTCCATGATCATGGGCGGGCTCTTCAAGCAATCGACCGGGCAGATGTCGGGCGCGGGTTCGAGCGCCGGGGGTGGTCTTCTCGGCCAGATCATGGAGCAGATGATGGGCGGCGGCGCACCGAATACCCAAGCCTCGGCGCCAGGCAGCGGTGCAGGGGCGGAAAATCCCTTCGGCAAGATGCTGGAGGGCATGTTCGGCGGCGGCGCCGGACAGGCCGGATCGGCCGGCATGGCCGGCAATCCATGGGGCAAGATGCTGGAGGACATGCTGGGCGGCGGACAGGCAACGCAGCCCTCCCCGCAGGCTTCCCCTGCCCCCAAGGCCAATCCAGGTGGCCAACCGGGCAATCCCTATGGGGACCTCTTCGGCAAGATGTTCGAGGCGGGCAGCAATGTCCGCGACGAACATGAAAAGGCGATGGGCTCGATCTTCGACCAGTTCATGAAGGGCATGGATAGGCGGGCGTGAGGCTCGCCGGCATTCAGGCTCTTATCGCTGGCGCGTGGTTCGAGGCTCGCTTCGCTCACACCTCACCATGAGGGAGGTTTACGCCGACGGTCCTCATCGTTAACGGGCAAAAGCCAATAAAAAAGCCCGGCCCTTGCGGGGCCGGGCAGCGTGCAGGCAACCGGTGGGAGCCGGTAGGGGAGTGAGATGCCTGCGATCTTGTTCAGCGGTTCCGCTCAGCAGGTTAGGCGCGCGGCATCCTCGCGGGCGGATGCGATCGAGCCGAGACGAGCGGTTGGATCGATACCGAGCGGCGAACGCACGGCCACGTGCAGATCCGAGCGGGTGAGGCCGATATCGGCCAGTTCGATATCCGTCATGGCGCCGAGGCGGTAAATCTGGCGGCGATTTTTCAACGCGCGGGCAAAGGCGAAGAAACGCTGGAGCGCACGCGCGAAGATCGCCGGACGCGATGAAGCGTTCATCGGCAGGGCGGTGTGTTCGAGCGAGGTCATGTCTCATTTCTCCTTCAGCGTGACGGCGCCAACGATCCGCGCGGAGCGCCGGGAGGATGCGCATATCCGCGATCGTTCGCACCTTTCAGTGGACCACTGCACTATGCCACCGTCCCATTGATTAATCGAACGAATGTTTTTAATCTTTAGCATCAACTATTCTGATAGGAGCCATGATGGCTACGCCGCTCGATCTCGACCAGCTCCAGACCTTCATCGCCATTGCCGACACCGGCAGCTTCACCAAGGCGGCGGACGACGTGCACCGGACGCAATCGGCCGTCTCCATGCAGATGCGGCGGCTCGAAGAGCGCATCGGCAAGCCGCTCTTCGAAAAGGAGGGCCGCACCAACAAGCTGACCGACGAGGGCGACAGGCTGCTCGTCTATGCCCGCCGCCTGATGCAGATCAACCGCGAAACGCTCGCCGCTTTCGACGACGCGCAACTCGAAGGGCATATCCGTATCGGCACGCCCGACGACTACGCCGACCGCTTCCTGCCCGAGATCATGGCGCGCTTCGGCCGCTCCAATCCGAGGGTGGAGCTTTCCGTCATCTGCGAACCGAGCCCCAATCTCGATGCGCTGATCCGGCGCGGCGCGCTCGACATCGCGCTGGTCACGCAGAACGACGAGGTGCGGCATTCCGAAGTGGTACGGCGCGAGCCGCTTCTGTGGGTCTGTTCGGCCAACCATTCGACGCACGAGGCGGAAGTGCTGCCGATGGCCTTCGGCCGGCCGGGCTGCATCTGGCGGCAGGCGGCGTGCGACATGCTCGAAAGCGTGGGGCGTGACTACCGCGTGCTGTTCACGAGCTGGTCGGCGACGGTGGTGGCGGCGGCGGTACTGTCGGGGCTCGCGCTGTCCGTCCTCCCGGAATGCGCGCTCAGGCCCGGCATGCGGGTGCTCGGCGAAGCGGACGGCTTCGGACGGCTGCCGGACTGCCAGATCGGCATCATGCGCGGCCATACCGGCCATACCGGAATCGTCGAGGCGCTGGCGCGGCACATCGCCGAAAGCCTCGACAACATTTCGGTTCCCACACCCGACGATGCCGGCAGTTTCGATTTCGCCGCCTTCACCGCGGCGCGCGGGCGGCGGCAGAGGCCAAGCCACGTCCTGCCGGGATGGTAAGCGCCGAGAACCTCGCTTCGCTCATCGGCCTGATCGGGGAAACGGACCATCGACCCCCGGCCGGTCGATAGCGCCTTTCGCCTGGAACTCTTGACCGCACGGGTCGGAGATCATCAAGTCCATGCATGTCCGATCCCATGAAAAGCGATTCTCGAACCAATGCGGCCGAATACACCGTCAGCGAGATATCCGGTGCGCTGAAGCGGACGGTCGAGGACGTCTTCGGCCATGTGCGCGTACGGGGCGAAATCTCCGGCTATCGTGGGCCGCATTCCTCCGGTCATGCCTATTTCGCGCTGAAGGACGACCGGGCGCGGCTGGACGCCGTTGTCTGGAAGGGCACGATGAGCCGGTTGAAATTCCTTCCCGAGGAGGGGATGGAGGTCATCGCCACCGGCCGGCTGACCACCTATCCCGGCAAATCAAATTACCAGATCGTCATCGACAGCATCGAGCCGGCCGGCGCCGGCGCGCTGATGGCGCTTCTGGAGGAGCGCAAGCGGCGGCTCGCCGCCGAAGGCCTGTTCGACCCCTCACGCAAGCGCAAGCTGCCCTTCATGCCGCGCGTGATCGGCGTGGTCACCTCGCCGACCGGCGCGGTGATCCGCGACATCATCCACCGCATCGCCGACCGCTTTCCGCTCACCATCATAGTGTGGCCGGTGCGGGTACAAGGCGAGACGACGGGCGCCGAGGTTTCCGCCGCAATCGCCGGGTTCAACCGGCTGGCGCCCGGCGGCCCTATCCCGCGTCCCGACGTGCTGATCGTGGCACGCGGCGGCGGCAGCCTCGAAGACCTCTGGGGCTTCAACGACGAGGCGGTGGCGCGGGCGGCGGCTGCTTCCGCCATTCCACTGATCTCGGCGGTCGGCCACGAGACCGACTGGACGCTGATCGATTTCGTCGCCGATATCCGCGCGCCGACGCCGACCGGAGCCGCCGAACTTGCCGTGCCGGTCAAGGCGGAGATGGAGTCGCGCATTGCCAACCTCTCGGCGCGACTGCAAGGCGCGGTTGTGCGTTTATCCGATCACAACCGGCAAGCGCTGAGGGCGGCGTCACGGGCGCTGCCCTCAGCCGACCAGCTTCTGGCGCTGCCGCGCCGCCGCTTCGACGAGGCGGCGAGCCGGCTTGGCCGGGCGCTGACGGCGAACACGGAGAAGAAGCGCGCGCGCTATCGTGGCCTGAGATTGTCGCCTTCCCTGCTGACGAGACGCGTGACGGACGCAAGACGGCGCACCGATCGCGCGTCTGACCGGCTGCCCAACGTCTTCCTGGCGCTAGTGAGGCTGCGGCGCTCACGCTTCGATCGTGATGCGGCGCGTGTCTCGCCGGTGGCGCTCATCCGGCGCAAGAGGATGCTGGCGGAGACGGTATCGGCACTCGGTCGCCGCGCCGATCAGGCCGCGGACCTTGCGCTGGAGCGCGCGGGCTCGCGGCTTGCGCAGGCATGGCGGCTGGCCGACACGCTCTCCTACCATTCGGTTCTGGCGCGCGGGTTCGCCGTCGTCAAGGATGCCGAAGGCGCGATCGTGAAGCGAGCCGCTTCGGTTTCCACCGGCGACGTGCTCGACATCGAGTTCGCCGACGGCAAGGTCATGGCGGTCGCGGGCAGCGCGGCGGCACGACCGAAGCTTGCGTTGCGCGACAAGTCCGGCGGCGGACAGGGTTCGCTGTTCTAGAATGCGGCCCTTGAGTGAAACATCAGACAAAAACCCCACCGCCTCGACCTGTGAAGACCTCGGCAGCGGGGTAGTTACCTGAGACGCCGCCCGTGGCGGCGGCTCTCAACGGACGGGAGTCGAAGAAGTTCCGACAGAATCCAGTAACCCCCGTCAATGGGAGCTAGTTGCCCCAGTGACGGCGCTCGTACGCCTGTCGCCAGTTGTGACGGCGATCGTGATGCCGCCAATGCCGGTGATGCGGCCGGTGCCAGCCGTGGCGATTGGACTGATACGATCCATAATGTCGGTGGTGATGCCGGCGATTGAACACGCAGTGGCCCCATCTGTTGAGATGCCAACCACGGCCGCAGCCGTCGCGAACCTTAACCAGCGGCATGCCGTCGGAATGGATCGTCGCCAACGGCATCGCATTTACCTGTGCGGGGGCCGCGAAAACCACACCAAGAGTGCCAGCGGCGATCATCGCGGCCATTGCATATGTGCGAAGCATGGGGCTTCTCCTTATTTTCGGTTTGTCTTCCCCTCCGGGTTTTCCCTTCGACGCTGAAATGATCGCCGGCGGTAAGATGTTCCTTTCGGGCCTTTCAAGATTTGTTGGCGTTGAAAGCTGCCCGTGATCCCGCGAAGCCGCAGCGATCGGAATCGGCCGGATATCCCGCGGCCCGAGCGCTCCCGTCTCGCCAAACAGGTCCGGGTGCGGTATTAACCGGGTTAACGAAGGACGCAGCGAAGACTTAACGGATTTTGCCCATGCTCTCTGGCGGGCGGCTGGGCGTTTGCGAGTGAATGATGAAGAACCCCCGCAAAGCACGCCAGTGGCGAAACGCCCTTATCCTGCAAGCGGCCGTGGCCGCTCTCTTCCTGCCCTTCGTCGTCAGCCTGGCGATGATGTTCCTTCTTGCAGGGCATGAGGATCGCCCGATGCCGACAGTCGACCAGACCATGACAAGCGCGACGCGATAGAGCGT
>JAKDNM010000050.1 GCA_030456445.1 Hyphomicrobiales bacterium | reverse complement strand
GACTGGATCGACCACCCCAGCGGAGGGCCGCGACCTGACGATTTCGGCGCGTTCCTCGATGCGCTCGACGCCGGCAACATCAAGAACCTGCTCGTGCTCGACTGCAATCCGGCCCATGATGCCGCGCCCGGCGCCGCATTCGCAAAACGCCTCCAGGCCGTGCCCTTCGCCGTGCATGCAGGTTGCTACGACGATGAAACGGGCGGACTCTGCCGCTGGCACCTGCCGCTTTCGCATCCGCTCGAAGCCTGGTCGGATTCGCGTTCACTGGACGGTACCGTCGGCATCGTCCAGCCGCTCATCCGGCCGCTCTACGAAACGCGCTCGCAGCACGAGATCCTTGCTTTCTACGCCGGCCACCCGGCGCCTTCCGGTTATGACATCGTGCGTGCGACGTGGCGGCAAAACGAGGCCGATAATGCATTCGAGGACTGGTGGCGAGGCGCGCTTGTGGAAGGTGTCGTCTCGGGCCGCGCACCAAACGCCGCGCAGGGCTCCGCTTCGGTCGCGCCGGGCGGAGAGTCGACGAAGACGCCGTCTTCGATCCCGGAAGCGCCGACTACCGGAAGCGTCGTGGCCGTGCTGCGGCCGGACCCGACCATCTATGACGGCCGCTTCGCCAACAATGCCTGGCTGCAGGAATGTCCCAAGCCGCTGTCGAAGGGCACGTGGACCAATGTCGTGTCGCTGGCGCCCGAAGACGCGTCATCGCTGTCCGTCGAGGACGGCGATATGGTCTCCGTGACCTCCGCCGACGGTTCGATCGAAGGTCCGGTCCGTGTCGACCGAGGGCAGGTGAGGGGCGTCGTCGGCCTGACGCTGGGCTATGGCAGGCTTCGCGCCGGCGCGATCGGCAGTCAGCTTGGCTATAACGCCCGGCTGCTCGCACCCGGCAGGCTCGCTGCGGTCGTTGTCGGCGTCGATGTGCGCCGGACGGGCCGCCGGTCGCCGGTCCCCTCCACGCAGATGCATTTCACGCTCGAAGGCGACCTTAAAAAGCTTCTGCCGGAGTTTTCCGCCGGCGAAGCCCTGCCGGAAGCGCAAAAGGGGACGGAAGCGGCGCCCAGCCTGTTTGCACCGGGGCCGGCCGCCGATCCCTATTCCTGGGGAATGATCATCGATACGGCCGCGTGCATCGGCTGCAACGCCTGCGTGATTGCCTGTCAGTCGGAGAACAATGTCGCGGTCGTCGGGCCGGACGAAGTCGCCAACGGGCGCATCATGCACTGGCTGAGGATAGACCGTTACGAGTTGGGCAGCGCCGCTGCGCCGCGGCCTGGCTTCGAGCCTGTTCCCTGCATGCAGTGCGAGAAGGCGCCGTGCGAACCCGTCTGTCCGGTGGAGGCATCGGTCCACGATAGCGAGGGGCTGAATGTCCAGGTCTACAATCGCTGCGTCGGCACGCGCTTCTGCCAGTCGAACTGCCCCTACAAGGTTCGCCGATTCAACTGGTTCGCCTATAATTCCGGGCAAGAGTACAAGTCGCTCGGCGAGAATCCGGCCAAGGCGCGCAACAACCCCGACGTCACGGTGCGTGCGCGCGGCGTTATGGAGAAGTGCACCTATTGCGTCCAAAGGATCAGCCGGGCACGGCGCGAGGCAGAAAAGACCGACGAGCCCATCCCTGACGGCGGCGTGGTGACCGCGTGCCAGGAAGCCTGTCCGACGCGGGCGATCAGCTTCGGCAACCTTCAGGACAAAAGCTCGAAGGTAAGCGTACTGCGCGCCCATCCGCGCCATTTCACCCTGCTCGAGGAACTCGGAACGCGGCCGCGCACCACCTATCTTGCCCGCGTGCGCAATCCCAATCCGGAGATTGCGGGAGAAGGCGCATGACGATTGTCGCCGACAGCACCGGCTTCTCAAACCGGGGCACGGCTCGGCCGGATGAGGACTGGCGGTTTACCCGCGTCAATTCGAGCGAGGCTGTGAACGTGCTCGTCACCGGCCCGTTGCTCGATCGCGAGCGCTGGCGGCGCTGGTGGATCGCCCTCGTCGCGTCGGCCTTGCTGACAGTCGTCTTCTTCGGCGCAATGTTCTACCTTTTCGTCGAAGGCATCGGCATCTTCGGCAACAATTCCATCGTGGTGTGGGGCTTCCCGATCGCCAACTACGTGTGGTGGATCGGCATCGGCAATGCCGGGACGCTGATCTCGTCCATGTTGCTTCTGACGCATCAGAGATGGCGCGCGGCGATCAATCGGCTGGCCGAGGCGATGACCTTGATCGCGGTCGCCATCGCCGGCCTTATGCCGATCGTGCATATGGGCCGTCCGCTCTATTTCTACTGGCTTGCTCCTTATCCCAACACGATGGGACTCTGGCCGCAGTGGCGCAGCGCTCTCGTCTGGGATTTCTGGGCGATCCTGAGCTATCTCTGCTTTTCGATCATCTTCTGGTACACGGGTCTGATCCCCGACCTGGCGACGCTGCGCGACCGCGCCACGACGCATGCCAAGCGCGTCGCCTATGGCGCCCTGGCGCTGGGCTGGCGCAATTCCGCCCGCCATCGGCACATCTACCAGACCTATTACCGGACCATGGCGGCGCTGGCCGTACCGCTCGTCTGCTCGGTTCATTCCATCGTCGGGCTGGACTTCGCGGCGAGCCTGATGCCGGGCTGGCAGGAGACGATCTTTCCACCATACTTCGTCGTCGGCGCGATGTATTCCGGCTTCGCCATGGTCGCCGTTCTGTGCGTGGCGGTCCGCTGGGGCCTGCGCCTCGAAGCGCTGATCACCATGCGCCATTTCGACATGATGGCGAAAATCATGCTGATGGCGGGTACGGTCATGCTGCTCTCCTATGCCACGGAATGGTTCAGCGGCTGGTATTCCGGACGCGGCGCGGACCGGCGCTTTCTCGCCTTCAGCTTTGCCGGCGCCTATGCGCCTTTCTACTGGACCATGATATTCTGCAACTGCCTGGCGGTTCAGGCTTTCTGGTTCCGCGCGGCGCGCCGGAGCCTGCCTGCCATCATCGCGATTTCGGTGCTGATCAATATCGGCATGTGGCTGGAGCGCATCCTGATCGTCTTGAACACGCTTTCGCACCACTATGTCGTTTCGATGTGGCGGCTCTTCTACCCGACGCTCTGGGACTGGCTGATCCTTGCCGGCTCGCTCGGCTTCTTCGCCTTCCTCTATCTCCTGTTCGTTCGCTTCTTCCCTGTCGTTTCGATGCACGAGGTTCGCCAACTCGTGCATGAGGAGACCGCGGGATGAAGACCGTCGTTTTCGCCGAATTCGAACATGAAGAGGCTCTGGTCAACGCCATCGGCCAGTTGCGCGAGCGCGATTATCACGTCCTGGACGCTTTCACCCCCTACGAGGTGGAGGGGCTGGGCGCGCTGCTCGGCGCAAGCCCCTTCCGCGTCCGCGCGGCGATGCTGGTCGGCGGGCTCGGCACGGCGGCGCTGTGCTGGTTCATCGAATGGTATAGCGCCGCTATCGCCTTCCCCTTCGATTCCGGCGCACGGCCGCACAATAGCTGGCCGGTGTTTCCGCTTTTTCCATTCGAATTCGGGGTTCTGATGGCGGGGGTTTTCGGTTTCGCGGCCATGCTGTGGTCGACCGGCCTGCCGCGGCTCAACCACCCCTTCTTCGATACGCCGCTCTCCGGGCGGGCGAGCCAGGACCGCTTCCTGCTCGCCGTTGCGGCGCCGCCGACGACGCGCGCGCGCGACGCGCTGGCCGGACTGCTTGCCGCGACCGGTGCGGCAACGATTGGGGAGGGGGAACTGTGAGGCCGTTCCCTGGCGCCATGGTTTTGCTTTTCGTGCTCTCCGGCTGCGGGCAGTCGATGGACGACCAGCCGCGATACGACACCTATTCGAAGGCAGACATCTTCCCGAACGGCTCTTCCGCCCAGCAGCCGCCGGAAGGCGCGGTTGCGCAATCGGCGTTGGCGTACCGGGAAGCGTTGGCCAATCCTCCGCAGGTTACGGAAGCGCTGTTGCAACGTGGAAAGGAACGCTACGAGATTTTCTGCGCGCCCTGCCACGGCTTCGACGGCGACGGTGACGGCATCGTCGTCAAGCGCGGTTTCCCGGCACCGCCTTCCTATCATTCCGGGGCGCTGATGAAGGCGCCGGCCAGCCATTTCCTCGATGTCATCCAGAATGGCTTCGGCGTCATGTACGCCTATGGGGACAGGGTGGCGCCGGCCGACCGCTGGGCGATCGTGGCCTATATCCGTGCACTCCAACTCTCCAGGCACGCCAGCCTCGCCGACGTGAAGGCTGCGGGAGTGAAGCTGCAATGAGAGGGCGGCGCCTAGCCTTCATCGTGGCTGTCCTGTCGGCGGCGGTCCTCCTTGGCGGCGCCTTTTTCCATCTGCGCGATGCCGCCGCCGCATGGCTCTCCGGCTTCGTGCTCGTCGTCGGCGTGCCGGTCGGTGCACTTAGCCTGAAGCTGATCGGCCGCCTGACCGGCGGTGTCTGGTATTCGACCCTTGAACCGACGCTGACCGCCCTTTCGCTGCTCATTCCCGTGGTCGGCATCGGCGCGGTTCCGGTCCTTCTTTCCGCATCGCTTCTCTATCCCTGGGTGGCGTCCGGCGCGCTCGATCCGTCCGTCGGGGCATTCTACCTCAATGCCCCGCTCCTTGTTTTGAGGACAATCGTGGCCTTCGTCGGCTGGAGCGTGCTGGCGCTCGATCTCTTGCCTAGCGAAGGACAGCGGGGCCGTATCGTCGCCGGGCTCGGCCTCGTCTTCCACGCGGTCGTCACGACGTTCCTCGCCTATGACTGGGTGCTGGCATTGACGCCGGGCTTCACCTCTTCGGCGTTCGGCACGGAGACGATCATAGTCTGGATGCTCTCCGCGCTCGCCCTGGCGACAGCCCTGGCACGGGACGTTCCTCGCAAGGCGACCTATGACATTGCCGGACTGATGGCCGCCATGATCATGGGCGCGGGCTACATGGTCTTCTTCCAGTTCCTGATCATCTGGTACGGCGATCTGCCTGACACGGTGAAATTTTATCTGGCCCGCGAAAACGCGGCCGGCATCGTTCTTATGGTCGCTTCGCTGTTGGTCGGATTGGTCGTGCCGATGTTCTTGCTCGCTTTCGAGCCGGTTCGCGGCTCGATCGGCCGACTGCGCGGCGTGGCCCTGCTCGTGCTTGCCGGCATCGTGCTCTATCGCGGCTGGCTTGTCCTTACGCTGTTCGGCCCGACCGCCTGGGTGCTTGCGCCCGTTGCCGTGATCCTGTCCGCCATGGTCTTGGTTTTAGCGCAAGGCCAGACCGGTGGTCTCTTACGCCGCATCGGCGAGGAGGCGGGGCATGGTTGAAACGCGCCCGCCTTCCTTCGAGCCGGCCGAATTCGCGCGGCCCTGGACCGTCGGCGCCGCGATCACAGGCTTCCTGCTCTTCGCCATCATGGTGATGGCGATCCTGCTTCCCGTCTACCTTGCCGTCGCGCCGAAGCCGCAACCGCCGGAAACCTTCCCCGAACCCCGTCTGCAACCCAGTCCGCAGGCGGACTTCAAGGCTTTCTTGAACATGCAGCAGCGGAAACTCCAGCAGTCCGGCTGGATCGACAAATCAGCAGGCATCGCCGCCATTCCCGTTGAAAAGGCCATGAAGATCATCGCCGGCCGCGGCCGATCGGCTTTCGATCCGCTGCCTGGCAGCGCCCCAGATCAAAAGGGAGCCACGCCATGAAGGCGGCGCTCCTCGCTTTTGTCTGCCTCGTTCTTGCGGTCGCGCCAGCTTTGGCGGCGCTGACGCCGGCCGACCTCGACAAGGTCGGGATCGATCTGCCCGTGAACGCGCGGTTGCCACTCGGTGTGCGGTTCGTTACCTCGACCGGCATGCCAACGACGCTCGGACAGGCTTTCGGCGGCAAGCCGGGTTTGATGGTAATCGCCGACTTCACGTGCAAGACCTTGTGCGGAACCGCGATCGCCATGGCCGCCGACGCGGCCGACAAGTCGGGACTGACGCCTGGAAAGGACTTCAATTTCGTCGTCGTCGGCTTCGATCCGCGCGACCGCGCGAGCGACGCGGCGGCGATGAAGGCCGCTCATATCGACGAGGGAGCGGTCAGGAAGGATGCGGTTTTCCTGAGCGGTTCGGCCGAGGCGGAAGCGGCCGTCACCAAGGCCATCGGCTTTTCCTACACGTATGACAAGGCGGACGATGTGTTTGCCCATCCGACCGCTGCCTTCGCCATCGCGCCGGACGGCCGCGTCGCTCAGGTCCTGACCTCCATGAACATCACCGGAGACAAGGTGCGGCTGGCGCTTGTCGGGGCCTCGCGCAACCGTCTCGGCACGATCGGAGATCATATCAGGCTGCTCTGCTACGGCCTCGATCCGGCAAGCGGCGTCTATAATGGCAGCGTCCTCAGATGGCTGCGGATCGGCGGTTTCGGTATCGTTTTGCTGCTGATCCTCGGCATTGGAGGCATGACGATAGCGCGCCGCGAAAGCCGCGGAGACGCGGGATGACGGCGGACAGCCATTTCGTTTTCCTTCCCGCCGCGGCGTCGGCGCACGCGCGCCACGTCGACTGGATCTATTTCGGGCTGATCGGCGTTTCCGTCGTCATTGTCGGACTGGTCGTCGCGCTTCTCCTGACGTTCGGGATACGCTACCGCAGCGGCTCGCCGGCCCCGCGCGGCAAACTGCCCGAATGGGTCAGTCGCGAGATCGAGATCGGCTGGACCGTCGCGACGCTCTTCGCTTTCATTTTTATCTTCTGGTTCGCCGCCGCATCCTTTCTCACCACGATCGGAGCCGCTTCCAATCCGCTTGAAATCCACGTCGTCGGCAAGCAATGGATGTGGAAGATCGAGCACCCGAATGGCGTGCGGGAAATCAACGAACTGCATGTGCCCGCCGATGTTCCTGTGAGGCTGGTCATGATCTCTCAGGACGTGATCCATTCGTTTTTCCTGCCGGCCCTGCGCATCAAGCAGGATGTACTGCCGGGCCGCTACACGTCGGAAAGCTTCACCGCCGACAAGACAGGCTCCTACGATCTCTTCTGCGCCGAATATTGCGGGTCCGACCATGCCAGGATGGGCGGCCGCATCGTCGTCATGCCGAAAGCGGAATACCAGGCATGGCTCGATGCGCAGCCGGGAGCGGAGAATCTTGCCGGCAAGGGAAGGCAGCTTTTCACACAACTCGGATGCGCCGGCTGCCACTTCGAAAAGGGCCACCGGCGCGCGCCGGACCTGGCCGGCCTCTACGGCAGCTACGTCCAGCTTGCCGGTGGCGGCACGGTGCGCGCGGACGAAGCCTATCTGCGCGATTCCATCCTTCAGCCGGCACGACAGGTCGTGGCCGGATACGCGCCGATCATGCCGAGTTTCAAGGGAACCGTATCCGAGGACCAGATATTCAGCCTCGTGACCTTCATCAAATCGTTCTCCGGAGACCGGGAAGAGACAACACAATGAGCGATGCGGTCCTCGACAAGACGTCGGCGCGTGACGAGAGCACTTTCGACAAGGGTTATTTGGGAGCCGGGCACACGCTGCGCTCCTGGCTTTTCACGACCGACCACAAGCGGATCGCCATCCTTTACACCCTCACGCTGACGGTCTTCTTCTTCGTCGGCGGCATCGCGATCGCGCTGGTGCGGATCGAACTCGTGACACCGGCCCAGGACTTCGTGAGCGCCGACGAATACAACCGTCTGTTCACGCTGCACGGCATCGTCATGGTGTGGTTTTTCCTGGTGCCCTCGATACCGGCGACCTTCGGCAATTTCCTGCTGCCGCTGATGCTCGGTTCGCGCGATCTCGCCTTTCCGAGGCTCAACCTCTTTTCCTGGTATCTGACCGTGATCGGCGGCGCCTTCACCATCTATGTCCTGCTCGCCGGCGGCGTCGACACGGGCTGGACCTTCTACACGCCCTATTCGTCGATCTATTCGAACAGCCATGTCATCGCCGCCGCCACCGCGGTCTTCGTCGCCGGCTTCGGCACGATAGCCACCGGCATCAATTTCATCGTCACCATTCACACGATGCGCGCGCCGGGGCTCACCTGGTTCAGGCTGCCTCTGTTTGTCTGGTCTATGTACACGGTCAGCATCGTCATCGTGCTGGCGACGCCCGTTCTCGCGATGACGTTGACCCTGATGATGGCGGAGCGCTTCCTCGGCGTGCCGATCTTCAACGCCAGCGAGGGCGGCGATCCGCTGCTTTTCCAGCATCTGTTCTGGTTCTACAGCCATCCGGCGGTCTACATCATGATCCTGCCGGCGATGGGGGTGGTATCCGAGGTGATCCCGTGTTTCGCCAGACGCCGGCTCTTCGGCTACGACTTTATGGTCTATGCGCTGGCGGCGATCTCGCTGATCGGGTTCTTCGTCTGGGGACACCACATGTTCGTTTCGGGACAGTCCCCCTATGCCAACCTCGTATTCTCCTTTTTGTCGTTCATCGTCGCGGTGCCGTCGGCCATCAAGGTCTTCAACTGGACGGCGACGCTCTATGGCGGACAGATTTCCTACGAAGCGCCGATGCTCTATGCCTTCGGCTTCGTCGGTCTCTTCACTATAGGCGGGTTAACCGGGCTGTTTCTCGCCTCGATCCCGATCGACGTCCAGGCGACCGACACCTATTTCGTCGTCGCTCATTTCCATTATGTGATGGTTGGCGGGACGGTATCCGCCTTCTTCGCGGCGCTGCATTTCTGGTGGCCGAAGATCACGGGGCGCATGTACCCGGAGACATGGGCGCGGTTTGCCGCGGTACTCATGTTCTTCGGTTTCAACTTCACCTTCTTCCCGCAATTCATCATGGGATGGGCGGGGATGCCGCGCCGGTACGGTTCCTATCCGCCCGAGTTCCAAGTCTATCACGTTCTGTCGTCGGCGGGCGCGGCCGTGCTCGCGATCGCCTATCTGCTGCCGTTCGCCTACATGATCTGGTCGCTTCGATGGGGACAACGCGCGCCTGGCAATCCATGGCAGGCGACCGGGCTCGAATGGCAAACGCCTTCGCCTCCCCCGAAGCATAATTTCGACCGCGTTCCGACGGTCGAGCACGGACCCTACGACTATCACCACGAAGGCTACGTTGATCAGAAGGAGGAAATCGCCGGGAGCATGCAAACCGCGCAGACGGATGGGGACCAGGAATGACCGCGGCACGTGTCGCTCCTGTGGAAAGCAGCGCGCTGCGCGAGCCGTGGAAGGACATCGTGCGGCAGCGGCAGGCCGTGGAACTTGGCATGTGGGCGTTCCTGGCGAGCGAACTTTTGTTCTTCAGCGGCCTGTTCGCCGGCTATACGATCTACCGCTCGCTCTACCCGCAGGCATTCTGGGAAGCCGGCGCCGAAACCGATCTCTGGTATGGCGGGATCAACACCGCGATATTGCTGGTATCGAGCGCGGTCATGGCGGTCGTTCCACGCGCGGCGCGCTGGCCGGAGCTTGGGCTTTTCGCACGCACCATGCTTTGGCTAGCGGCGCTGTTGGGTATGGCTTTTCTGGTCCTCAAGGGCTTCGAGTACCGCGAGGATTTTCGCCAGCATCTCTGGCCCGGTCCTGACTTCAAGCTCCGTATCGAAGGCGCGGAGTTGTTCTTCGCCTTTTACTGGATCCTGACTTCCATCCACGCGGTCCACCTGATCATCGGCATCGCGCTGGTGACGCGCCTTGCCATCGCGGGCGCGCGCGATCCCGAATGGTTCGCCGAAACGCCTGCCGTGAGGGCGACGGCGCTTTATTGGGGGTTGGTCGACATCATCTGGACCGTGGTCTTCGTCGTCATCTACCTGCCGGGGAGGGGAGGATGAGCGGCACCACACAGCGCAACGACAAGAATATGCCGACAATCGGAGCGATCGTCCGCCGGCCCGCCTGGGTGCTGCTGGTGCTGTTGATAGCGCTTGCGCTCAACATCGGGGCGGCATTCCTGCCGGTTTCGCCTTTCCTGAAGACGGGCTTTCACCTGATTGTCGCCGCCCTCACGGTCGCCTTCATCGCCTTTATTTTCATGGAGCTCGAAAAGAAGGGGCCGACGATCCATCTCTTCGCGGGCTCGGGCCTTGTGTGGATCGCGATCCTGTTTCTGCTGATTTTTTCGGATTACGGCTTGCGGCCATAGCCGATGGTTGTGTTGCGAACTTTCCGGCAATGCGGGCCAGACCACCTGTCCCCATGGCCTGCTGCTGGCTTATTGGATACCCGCAGAGCAGGCCGTTCGCCGGCAACCAAAATTGTATGCTCGCGCTAGGAAGCGTGGACTCTTGGAATTCCCAAGAGCGTGTCGGCCGGTGTGACGCTTCGGAGATTCGTGGCATTCCGGATCGATCGATAGTAAACCCTTCGAGTGGCCTGCGAAGGGCTTCGATTGGAGCTCGGGGCTCGGATCGGGGCCTCGTTCGATGCGCCGCGCGACCTTATTTGGCTCAACGTGGCGGGATGCGAGGGGGACTTGGCGGTGAGGGAGCATGCGCGGATTGGCTCCGCCTGAAAAAGATTGTGGTTCGACATTGATGGCTTATGCCATAGGTTCTACCGGAAGCCGCCGGGGACATCCGGCCGATCGGATATGCCTTTTTGATGAATATAGACAACAAGACAGCCCCGCTGCCTGAAACCCTTCATCCGATGCCTGCGGACGCGGATCTGCCGATCCGCTCCACCTATCTCCACGAGGAAGCGCTTCTGGAACTGGGGGCGCGGCTCGCCGGCGGCGGCCCTGTCATCGACCCGGCGCTCGACGGGCTCGATTTCCACGCGCGTCTGGACGCCATCGGCGACACGATCCTCAAAGTCTACCGTGTCACCGACGCGGCGCAGAGCACGGGCGAAACCGTCACACCCGCCGCGCAATGGCTCCTCGACAACCACTATCTGATCGAGGAGGCGATCTATCAGGTCAAGCGCAACCTGCCGCCGCGCTTCTACCGGCAATTGCCGACGGTGAAGACGCCGGGCGGTCGGAGCGTGCCGCGCGTGCTTGCCATCGCCTGGGCTTACGTCTCCCATACCGACAGCACGGTGATGCTTCAGAGCCTGCGCTCCATGGTGCAGGGCTTCCAGTCCGTCGAGCCGCTAAGGATCGGCGAATTATGGGCGCTGCCGACGCTTTTACGCTTCGTGCTGACGGAGAATCTGCGTCGCCTGGCGTTGCGCGTCAACCGCTCGCGAGAGTTGCGCCAGATGGCCAACGAGGTGGCGGACCGTGTCCTCGCCACGGATGACGAGGCGGCGCGCGAGCGCTTTCTCGCCGCCTATACGCGGCACGCGCGCGACACCACTTTCGCCACTCAGCTTCTCTACCGGCTGCGCGACGGTTCGCAGAACTCGGGTCGGGCGCTGAGCTGGCTCGAGGCGGAACTGGAAAAATCCGGCACCGACGCGGAAGAATCGATCGTCGCCGAGCACCAGACGCTTTCCAGCGGCAACGTGACGATGGGCAACATCGTCCGTGGACTCAGGATGATCAACGATACCGACTGGACGACCTGGTTCGAGAGCGTCAGCCAGATCGATTCGCTGCTTCGCAAAAACACCAACTTCTCCGACCTCGATTTCCAGTCGCGCGACCAGTATCGCAATGCGATCGAGAAACTGGCCCGCCGCTCCGACCAGACCGAATATACGGTGGCGAAGAAGGCGGTCGAGCTTGCTGCGGGCGGCGGCGCCGATCCCGCCGCCGGTTCGGATGGAAAGGGCGCGCCGCTCGACATCGGTTTCTTCCTCACCGGGTCGCGGCGGCCCGAACTGGAAAAGGCTATCGGCTACCGGCCGCGCCTGGGCCAGCTTTTCCTGCGTCTCTACCGGCAGGCGGGATGGCTGGGGCTCGCGGTTCCCGTCGTCGTCCTGACGGTTTTCTTCTTGTGGCTGGCGGCGGTTGCGCTGGCCGACGCCAGTCTTTCGAACGCTTCGCTCACCCTGCTGCTGGTCATTCTCGCCATTCCCGCGGCGGACGGCGCGGTGGGCCTCTTCAATACGATCGCGTTGCTCTTCCTCAAACCGTCAACGCTGATCGGCTTCGATTTCAAGGACGGGCTGCCCGCAGATGCCAAGACGCTTGTCGTTATCCCTTCCCTCTTCGGCTCACGCGAGGACGTGGAGGAGATCGTCCGCAATCTCGAAGTGCATTACCTCGCCAATGTACGCGGTGAGATTTATTTCGCGGTGCTCTCCGACTGGCCCGACAGCCAGGTGGAACAGAACGAGGCGGATTTCGAAATCCTTGCCCATGCCGGCAAGAAGATCGCCGAACTCAATGCGCGCCACCCGAAGGAGGGCGTGCCGCGCTTCCACCTCCTGCACCGCCGCCGGCTCTACAATGAAGGCGAGCATTGCTGGATGGGCTGGGAGCGCAAGCGCGGCAAGCTGCATGAACTGAACCTGCTTTTGCGTGGCGATGCCGACACGACCTTCCTCACGCCGGAAGCGCCGCTGCCGGAAGACGTCGTCTATGTCATGACGCTGGACGTCGATACGCGCACGACGCGCGATGTGGTGAAACGCCTCGCCGGCAAGCTGGCGCATCCGCTGAACAGGCCCGTCTTTGACGCGGCGCGCCACATCGTAAGCTCCGGCTACGGCATCCTGCAGCCGCGCGTGACGGCCTCGCTGACGACCGGCGACGAGGCGTCGTTCTTCCAGCGCGTGTTTTCGGCGAACCGGGGCATGGACCCCTACGTGTTCGCGGTCTCCGATGTCTATCAGGACATCTATGGCGAGGGCACGTTCACCGGCAAGGGTCTCTACCACATCGACGCCATGGAGGCGGCGCTTGCCGGGCGTATGAGCGAAAATTCCGTTCTCAGCCACGATCTGCTCGAAGGCTCGCTCGCCCGCGCGGCTCTCGTCAGCGACGTGGAGGTCGTGGAAGACTATCCGACGCGCTATTCCGTCGATGCCTCGCGCCATCACCGGTGGGCGAGGGGGGACTGGCAGCTTCTGCCGTTCATCTTCGGATCGGCAAGCGGCGTGCCGGCGGTTTCCCGCTGGAAGATGATCGACAATCTGCGCCGCACTTTGACGCCGATTTTCTGGGTCGCTTCCTCCATCGCCGCATGGACGCTTCTGCCTTTTGCCTTTGCCGCCCAATGGCAGCTCTTCCTGATCCTGATTCTCTTCGTGGCGCCGACCTTCGACATCGTTTCCGGTATCCTGCCGGAGCGCGCCAACGTCACCTTGCGCGGCCATTTCCATACGTTCGGTCATGACGTCGCGTTCGGCACGGCGCAGGTGGCGCTCCGGATGGTGCTGATCGCGCACTCGGCCTGGCTGATGGGCGACGCCATCATCCGCACGCTTTACCGGCTTTTCGTCAGCCACGAGCATCTTCTGGAGTGGCGTACCGCGCTTCAGGCGCAGCGCGGCGACAACGACCTGTTCTCATACTACCGCCTGATGGGCGGCTCGCTCGTCATCGCGCTGATCGGCTTCGCGATCCCCTTCGCGGCCGGCTCGAGCGGCATGCTGGTCGCGCTTATCTTCGCCATTTTCTGGTCCGTCTCGCCGGCCTTCGCCTGGCTCATCAGCCGTTCGGCCGAAACCGAGGACCGGCTTGTCGTCGCTCCCGAAGACCGGCAGGCGTTGAGGGTCGCGGCACGCCGCACCTGGCTGTTCTTCGAGACTTTCGTGACCGAAGGCGATCACTGGCTGCCGCCGGACAATTTCCAGGAAACGCCGAACCCCGTGGTCGCCCACCGGACCTCGCCGACGAATATCAGCGTCTATCTGCTCTCGACGGTGGCGGCGCGCGATTTCGGCTGGATCGGCATGGGCGAGGCGATCGCCCGGATGGAACGCACGCTCGATACGATCGACAAGCTCGACACGTTCCGCGGCCATATCTTCAACTGGTATGACACGCAAACGCTGCAACCGATGCATCCGCGTTACATTTCCGCCGTTGATAACGGCAATTTCGCCGGCCATCTGGTGGCGATCGCGGCGGCATGCGACGAATGGGCGACGGCGCCCGCCGCCTATATGGAAGGCGATTTCGACGGCTTGATCGATGTCGTCACCGTCCTCGATGAAGCGCTCGACGCGTTGCCGGACGACCGCCGGCCGCTGCGCCCGCTCCGCCAGCGGTTGCGCGACCGCATCGGCGGCATGCGCCGCGCGGTCGAGGCGATCAAGCGCGAGCCGGAAATGGCCGCCGTGCGCACGATCAACCTTGCCGTGATGGCCGCCGAAATCCGCAAGCTTGCCGGCGCCATCAATCAGGAGACGGAATCCGCCGCCAGCGCCGACCTGTCGTTGTGGGCGGAAAAACTCGCCGCCGCCTGCGACGCCCATGTCGACGACGCCCATACCGACGAGGGCAGGATCGAGGATCTCCGTGGAAGGCTGAAGGCGCTGGCCAGGCGTTGCCGCACAATTGCCTTCGGCATGGATTTCTCCTTCCTCCTGCGCGAAGATCGAAAGCTGCTTTCAATCGGCTACCGCATGGCCGATCACCAGCTCGACGAGGCCTGCTACGACCTGCTCGCCTCGGAAGCGCGGCTTGCCAGCCTCTTCGCGATCGCCAAGGGAGACATCCCGACCGACCACTGGTTCCATCTGGGCCGTCCGATCGTGGAGATCGGCTTTCGCGGCGCGCTGATGTCGTGGTCGGGCTCGATGTTCGAGTATCTGATGCCGCCGCTGGTCATGAAGGAGCCGCAGGGCGGCCTTCTCAACCAGACCCATCATCTTATCATCAAGCGGCAGATGCAGTACGGCCACGAGAAGCGGATCCCGTGGGGCATTTCCGAGGCGGCCTTCAACGCCCGCGACCGCGACATGAACTATCAGTACACCAATTTCGGCGTGCCGGGACTCGGGCTGAAGCGCGGGCTGGCGCTCAATACGGTGATCGCTCCCTATGCGACACTGCTGGCCAGCCAGTTCATGCCGCGCGAGGCCGTGCAGAACCTCAGGCGACTGAACGGGCTCGGCGCGCTCGGGCGTTACGGCTATCGCGACGCCGTCGATTTCACGCCGCAGCGCGTGCCCGAAGGCACCGACCACGCCATAGTCTACAATTATTTCGCCCACCATTCGGGCATGTCGATCGCGGCGGTCGCCAATGTCGTCTTCGAAGGGCGCATGCGCGACCGCTTCCACAGCGACCCGGTCATCGAATCGGCCGAACTTCTGCTCCAGGAAAAAGCGCCCCGGAACATCCCGACGGCGACGCTCAAGACCGAAGCTGCGGAGCGCGCCAAGGTCGATACGCCAGCCGAGATGCCGGATGCGCGGTTGACGCTCGATCCGCTCGAGGCGATACCGTCGACGAACCTCGTCTCCAACGGCCGCTATTCGGTCATGGTGACGGCGGCCGGCTCCGGCTACAGCCGCTATGGCGATCTCGCCGTCACGCGCTGGCAGGCCGACCCTGTCGAGGACAGGCTGGGCACCTATCTTTTCCTGCGGGATGTCGAGACGAGCGAGTGGTGGTCGGCCACCGCCGAGCCGAAGCAGGCGCAGGGCGAGACCGCCTATACGCTGATGTCCGACGACAAGACCTCCTTCGTCAAGACGGTCGGCACGCTGCGCTCGGAGGTGGAGTGCATCGTCGTCTCCGAAGGCAACGGCGAGGGCCGCCGCATCACCATCTCGAACGACGGCGCCAGCGAGCGCATTGTCGAGGTCACCTCCTATGCCGAACTGGTGCTGGCGCCCGAAGCCGCCGACAACGCCCATCCGGCCTTCTCCAAGATGTTCGTCGAGACCGAGATCGGCAGGCAGAACGGCGCAATCTTCGCCACGCGCCGCAAGCGCGACAAGAGCGAAGCCGACATCGCGCTCGTTCATTTCGTCACCGACAGCTCCGGTCCGCAGCGCGAGGGCGAGGCGGAGACGGATCGGCGCAACTTCGTCGGCCGTGGCCGCACGCTTTCGGATGCGGCCGCTTTCGATCCCGATGCCCGGCTGTCGGGTGGACAGGGTTGCGTGCTCGACCCGATCATCGCGCTCCGGCGGCGGGTGCGCGTGGCGCCCAACAAGAAGGTGGTTCTGACCTTCTGGACCGTCGTCGGCGCCAACCGGGACGAGGTCGAGGGCACGATCGCGCGGATCGATCATACCGACAGCTTCGCCCGGCAGGCCATGCTTTCCTGGACGCGCTCGCAGGTGCAGACGCACCATGTCGGGCTGACGCTGGCAGAGGCGGCAAACGTCCAGAAACTGGCCCGCTACCTGATCTACCCCGACAAGTGGATGCGGCGGCCGGCCGAGGCGATCGCGTCCGGCCTTTCCACGCAAGCGGCGCTCTGGCCGCTCGGCATATCCGGTGATTTCCCGATCTTCGCGATCCGCATCGGCGACCAGGCCGATCTGGAGATCGTCGCCAATGCGCTCCGGATGCAGGAATATTTGCGCGCGCGCGGGCTGGTGGCCGACCTTGTGGTGGTGAACGAGCAGGCCTCGACCTATGTGCAGGATCTCCAGCACGCCATCGAGGCGCTGTGCGAAAACAGCCGGGTGAGGGGGCGCGAGCACGGCCCGCGCGAGCATATCTTCGCGATCCGCAGCGACCTCATCGACAAGAACTCATACAGTACGCTGGTGACGGTTGCCCGCGTCGTCGTGCATACCCGCAACGGCACCATCTTCGACCAGATCGAGCGTGCCGAGGCGATCGAGATGCAGGCGAAAGGGATCATGCCGCCTTCCGGCGAGATCACACTGCCGGAGCCGATGAAAGACAAGCGCACGGCGGGCCTCGCCATGCTTCCGGCCACCGCCGAACCGGCCTCGGGCGACGGCCTGCAATTCTGGAACGGTTTCGGCGGCTTCGACGAAGAGAACGGCGACTATGTCGTGCGGCTTACCGGCACGCGCGCTACGCCGCATCCCTGGATCAACGTCGTCGCGAATGAAGGTTTCGGTTTCCACACTTCCGCCGAAGGGGCGTCCTTCACCTGGAGCCGCAACAGCCGCGACTTCCAGCTTACGCCATGGTCGAACGATCCGGTGAGCAATCGTCCGGGCGAGGCGATCTACATCCATGACCTGGCGAGCGGCAAGGTGTTCTCACCCTTTGCCGCCGTGGTCCGCGATCCGGCCGCGACATACGAGGCCCGCCATGGCCGCGGCTTCAGCGCCTTTCATGCCATACGCGACAAGCTCGCCATGGAGGTGACGCAGCTTGTCGACCCGGAGGACCCGGTCAAGATATCGCGGCTCACCATCCGCAATGGCGGATTCGAGCCGGCGAAGCTGCGCATCTATACCTATGCCGAATGGGTGCTCGGCACCAACCGCTCGAAATCGGCGCCGGCGATCATCCCCTCGCATGACGCGGCGGCGGGCGTGCTGATGGCGCGCAACGCCTACAGCCTGGACTTCGCCGAACGGTTCGCCTTCATGGCCGCCGACAGGGTGGCGGATTCCGTGTCGGCCGACCGGCTCGAATTCCTGGGCCGCAAGGGGAGTTCCGTCCTGCCGCGGGCGGTTCTTTCCGGCGCGGCTCTGTCGGGTACAGTCGAAGCGGGCGGCGATCCGTGCGCGGCCATGGCCTACGACATCGAGATCGCGCCCGGTGAGGAGGCAACGCTTCTATGGCTGATGGGTGACGCGGGAACACCGGAGGAAGCCGCCGAACTGGTCAAACGGCATACGGCGCGCGATTTCGACGGGCGGCTTTCCGACGCGAAGAAGGCGTGGGACGGCTTCCTCGACACCGTTCAGGTGGAGACGCCCGACAAGGCGCTCGACCTCATGGTGAACCATTGGCTGCCCTATCAGGCGCTTGCCTGCCGCATTCGTGCGCGGACCGCATTCTATCAGGCGAGCGGCGCTTATGGCTTCCGCGACCAGCTTCAGGATACGCTGGCGATGCTGACGCACGACCCCTCGCTGGCCGCCGCCCAGATCGAGAACGCGGCGGGACGGCAGTTCCCGGAAGGCGATTTCCAGCACTGGTGGCTGCCGCGCACGGGTGCGGGCGTGCGTACCACGATCTCCGACGACGCTGTGTGGCTGGGCTATGGGGCGGCGTATTACATGAAGGTGACCGGCGACCGCTCGATCCTCGACCGGCGGGTGCCGTTCATCACCGGCGAAGCGCTGAAGGAAGGGGAGCACGATTCTTTCTTCACGCCCGGAATCTCCGAGGATAAGGCCTCCATCTACGAGCACGCCGCGCGCGGGCTCGATCTCGCCATCAAACGGACCGGGGCGACCGGCCTGCCGCTGATCCTCGGCGGCGACTGGAACGACGGCATGAACCGCGTCGGCGAGGGCGGCAGGGGCGAGAGCGTGTGGCTCGGCTGGTTCCTCCTGAAGACACTCGACGACTTCATTCCCGTTGCCCGTGAGCGCCGGGACGACAAGCGCGCCGACTTCTGGGCCGCGCATGCGGAAAAGCTGGCGGCGGCGCTCGACGGGGCGGCGTGGGACGGCGAGTGGTACCGGCGCGGCTCCTACGATGACGGTACGCCGCTCGGCTCGCATCTTTCCGACGAATGCCGGATCGATTCCATAGCGCAGTCGTGGAGCGTGTTGTCGGGCAGGGGCGATCCGAAGCACGCCGCGCAGGCGATGGATTCGGCGTCGCGCCTGTTGGTGGACGGCGCATTCGATATCGTCCGCCTGTTCACGCCGGCCTTCGACAAGACGCAGAAGGAACCGGGCTACATCAAGAGCTATCCGCCCGGCGTGCGGGAGAATGGCGGCCAGTATACGCATGCGGCGACGTGGTTCGTCATAGCGCTAGCAGAACTTGGCCGCGGGGACGATGCGTGGCACGCCTTCCGCAAGCTCAATCCCGTCGAACATTCACTCGACGAGGCGGCGGCCGAACGCTACCGGGTCGAGCCCTATGTGGTGGCCGCCGACATCTATGGCAGCGACGACAAGGGCGGCCGCGGCGGCTGGACCTGGTACACGGGCTCGGCGGGCTGGCTCTATCGCGCGGCGGTCGAGGGTATTCTCGGCATCCGCCGGGAAGCGGGCCGCCTGATCGTGGCGCCGGCGCTTCCCGCCGAGTGGGAAGGCTTTTCAGCGGTGCTTCGGCCCGGCAAGGCGGTCTACCGCATCCGGGTGATCCGTGGCGATACGGCCACGGTCGAGGTTCATGGCGAAAAAAGCGCCGGCAATTCCTTCGCGATAGCCGATGGGGGTGAGTTCGACATCGTGGTGACGGTGACGGGCGAGCGCGCGGCCGTTGCGCGCACGAAGAAAGGCCGGCGCGCCAACGCTGCCGAGTGATCCGAACCTCTACCCGAAAATCGCCCCGTACATGGCGTGCGCGGCGCCGGCGACGAGCACGATGACGAGGAAGGCGGCCACGCTGACGACCAGGCCGGCGATCAGGCAAAGCCCGTCACGCTCCGAAAGCGCCAGCGACAGGAGGAAGATGGCAAATGCCGGCAACCAGTTTCCGAGCGGGATCGGCAGCGTTACCGCGATCCCCAGAATGAGCGCCACCGCGCCGATCACGCGATCGGCCGACCGTTCGCTCGGAAACGGCCAGTAGCGGGGGCGGATCAGCCTTTCCAGCCAGAGCATGCGGGGCATCATCTTCACCGTCATCTGGCGGAATCTTCCGGCATCGATCGATCGGTTGAGTATCGGTTGGGGCAGCCAAACCCTGAAATGACCAAACATCATCTGGACGGCGATAATGACCAGCGGCGGTCCCAGCACGACCGTGGTGCCGGGCGGCAGCGGCAGCAAATTGATAGCGGCGAAGAACGCCAGAAGCGCGGCAAGGCTACGGTCGCCCAGCGCGTCCCGCACGCGCCATATGGTGATGGGCTCGGAAGCGTTGCGCGACAGTTCCTCGAACACAGCCGACATGCGGGGCGGCGTGCGGGCATCGCACGTGCCGGCCGCGGGCGCTTGGTCGGGCTCCATCAGTTCCTGTCTCAATGCCGTGCCTCGTGGACCACGCCCGTGGGCCGACCTTCGCCCGCTCGCCCATCATTCGATATGGCTGTTAAAGACTGATTATGGCAAAGCAACAGTTCTGTCGCCAGGCGGACTTCAACTTTGGCCGGCCGCATGCGCCAGCCCCGGTTCGAGGTCGCCGTAGCCCGTCCGCCGCTTCTCGTATCCGAGCCCCAGCATTTTGGCGGCATCGACCGCCACCTTCTCCAGTTCCGGGTCGTCGGTCTGGGCGAGGTAGATCACTTTTTCATAATTGCCGAAAAAGTCCTTGGCGAGTTCAGGGTGCCTGTCGAGGCCAAGCGGCTTGATGAAGAAGGCCTCGAACTGACGGCACAGGAAATCCGTCATGTAGAAGGACATCATGTCGTCTTCGCCGATCTTCGCAAACGCGTCCATACCTTGATAGAAGGCGAAGCAATGCGGGCCGGGCATCCGCTCCACGCCATGCTTTTCGAGCACCTTGTCGAGCATGCCGCCCGTGCCGCAATCGGCATACCCGGCGAAGATGTGCTTGTAGCCTTCGGCCCGCGCTTTTTCGATGGCCGCGTCCATCGCCGGCGCGATGCGGTCCGGATAATAGTGGAATTCCGCCGGCAGGCAGGTGAGTTCGATGTGGTCGAGCCCCATGCGCTCCTTCACCGCAAGCACCTCGCGGGCGATCATTCCGCAGGCGATAACGAGAACTTTTTCAGCGTCCGTGCGTTTCATGTCCGCCAAACCACGATGGCACCCGGCAAGCGCCCCAAAGGAGGGATACCATGAATATAGGAATTGTTTCGCGCGTTTTGATCGTCCTTGCGCTCGCAGGCTATGCGGCGGGCTGCGCCAATACCATTCGCGGTGCCGGGCAGGATACCGCCAACGCCGTCAACGCGACGCAACATGCCGGCAACAGGATCGACCGGGCTGCCAAGTACTGATCATCGGCCCGGCAACGCAATCTCCCTTCCGCGCCGTCAGCTCGCGGCGCGGAGGTTGTGCTTGCGCTTCATGAAGTCCTTGGCGGTTTCGACCGCCACCGCCGCGTCGCGGCAATAGGCATCGGCGCCGACCGCCTTGCCGAATTCCTCGTTGAGCGGGGCGCCACCGACCAGCACGACATAGTCGTCGCGCATGCCCTTTTCCTTCAGCGTGTCCACGACGACCTTCATGTAGGGCATGGTCGTGGTCAGAAGCGCCGACATGCCGAGAATGTCCGGCTCGTGCTCCTCGATGGCCGCGAGATACTTTTCGACCGAATTGTTGATGCCCAGATCGATCACGTCGAAGCCGGCGCCTTCCATCATCATGCCGACGAGGTTCTTGCCGATGTCGTGGATGTCGCCCTTCACCGTGCCGATCACGAGCTTGCCCTGTTTGGGCGCGCCGGTGGCGGCCAGAAGCGGCCGCAGGATGAACATGCCGGCCTTCATGGCGTTGGCCGAGAGCAGCACCTCCGGCACGAACAGGATGCCGTCGCGGAAATCCTCGCCGACGATGCGCATGCCTTCGACCAGAGCTTCCGTCAGCACCTTGTAGGGCACCCAGCCGCGGTCGAGCAGGATGTGCGTTCCTTCCTCGATTTCCTCTTTCAGCCCGTCATAAAGATCGTCGTGCATCTGCTGCACGAGTTCCTCGTCGGAAAGTTCGGAAAGGATGATCTCGTCGTCGGACATGGGACTGCTCCTTCGATCGCGGCCCGCTTGGCAGGCGCCCGGACATGGGGCCATTCATATTCTTCTCTTCACCCTGGCATATAGCCGATTTGCGACGCCATGCAAAAATAAAGCGACTGAAATTAAAGTAGTTTTCCGGCTGCGCTTCTTTGCCGCTTTTGCGACAGGCGCTGGCGCTTGCTGAACGTTTCGGGCAAGGTGCATCGCTACGATCCCGGCAGGAGCGGCCGGCGCAAGCCGAGAGCCGCCGATTGCACAACATCTGATCGAGGAATGGGTTCATGGACGAGAACCTGGCAAGCGAACATGAAGCAGCCGGCGGAAGGCGCGCGCGCGCCGACAGGGGCGGCGGCGCGGCGGCAAGGCGCGCGGCCCGTTCGGGCGGCGGCCCGGGCGTCCAGCAGCCCTATATCAACCGCAAGATCAACGTCTATGAAGTCCTCGACGAAGAAGGCATCGCCCTCATAGAGAAGAACGCCGACATCATTCTGGAAGAAGTCGGCATCATCTTCCGCGACGACGAGGAGGCGCTGAAGCTCTGGAAAGAGGCCGGCGCGGACGTTCGAGGCGAGCGTGTGCATTTCCCCAAAGGGCTGTGCCGCTCGCTGCTGAAGACCGCGCCGGAGACTTTCACGCAGCACGCGCGCAATCCCGAGCGCTCGGTTCAGATCGGCGGCAAGGCGACCGTCTTCGCGCCGGTCTACGGCCCGCCCTTCGTGCGCGATCTCGACGGCAACCGCCGTTATGCGACGATCGAGGATTTCCGCAACTTCGTGAAGCTCTCCTATCTGGCGCCGTCGATGCATCATTCCGGCGGCACCGTCTGCGAACCGGTCGACGTGCCGGTCAACAAGCGCCATCTCGACATGGTGTTTTCGCATATGCGCTATTCCGACAAGCCCTTCATGGGCTCGGTCACCGCGCCGGAGCGCGCCGAGGACACGGTCGCGATGGCCAAAATCCTCTTCGGCGACAAATTCGTCGACGAGAACACCGTCATCATCAACCTCATCAACGCCAACTCGCCGATGGTCTTCGACGAGACCATGCTCGGCGCGGCCAAGGTCTATGCGCGCAACAACCAGGCGACGATCATCACGCCGTTCATCCTGGCCGGCGCCATGAGCCCGGTGACGGTGGCCGGCACGCTGGCGCAGATCCTGGCCGAGGTGCTGGCCGGCGCCTCCTTCACGCAATTGATCCGGCCGGGCGCACCTGTACTTTTTGGCACATTCGCCTCGTCGATTTCCATGCAGTCGGGCGCCCCGACCTTCGGCACGCCGGAGCCGTCGCTCGTCTCCTATGGCGCGGCTCAGCTTGCCCGGCGGCTGAAGCTGCCTTTCCGCACCGGCGGTTCGCTTTGCGGCTCCAAGGTCGCCGACGCGCAGGCAGCCTATGAGAGCGCCAACACGCTGAACTCGACGTTGCTGTGCGGCGCCAATTTCGTGCTGCACGCCGCCGGCTGGCTCGAGGGCGGTCTCGTGTCCGGCTACGAGAAATTCATCATGGACGCCGACCAGCTCGGCATGCAGCAGAGGCTTGCCGAGGGGGTCGACCTTTCCGAGAACGGCCAGGCGATGGACGCCATCCGCGAGGTCGGGCCGGGCAGCCACTATCTCGGCTGCGCGCATACGCAGGCGAATTTCCAGACGGCCTTCTACCGCTCCACCATTGCCGACAACAATTCCTACGAGCAATGGCTGGCGGAAGGCGAAAAACGCGCCGACCAGCGCGCCAACGAGCTTTGCCGGCGCTGGCTGGACAGCTACGAGGCGCCGTTCCTCGATCCGGGCATCGAGGAGGGGCTGAAGGACTTCATTGCCAGGAAGAAGGAATCCATGCCCGACGCCTTCACTTGAAAGGAGCCCGTTTCAGGCCGGGCTAAAGTGGCCGACATCATACACAGGGAAGTCTGGCGCAGCGCCTTCCGCGAGCCGGGGGAGGGGTGATCTGCTTCCCGATATCGCCGCCGCCCTTTCGCCTCATGGCCTGATCCTGCGTGGCGGCCTCAATTTCGACGCCGGCGAGGATGCGCCGCCGGGACCTTCGGGCGCGCCTGCGAAAGCGGTACTCCTGGTGGGGCAGGGCGGCGCGTCGCCGTGGCCGCATTTCAAGGCATGGCGGAAAAGGCAGCCGGCCGGCCTCGCAAACCCTCTCGATACATGGTCCGCCGAAATAATCGGCGCGGTTGCAGGGGAATTCGAGGCGAAGGCGGTATCGCCGTCCGACCGGCCCTTCCTGCCGTTCCAGCGATGGGCGACGCGAGCGCAAGGCCTGGAGCCGTCGCCGCTTGGCATATTGATGCACCCCCAATACGGGCTTTGGCATGCCTATCGCGGCGCGCTTCTCTTCGACGGCGCGATCGAGATCGAGCACCGGACGACCGGCGCCCATCCCTGCGACCGCTGTGTTGCGAAGCCCTGTCTTTCCACCTGTCCGGTCGGGGCGTTCACCGCCGATGGCTTCGCCTTCGACCGATGCGTCGGCCATCTGCGCTCGCCCGAGGGCGAAGCGTGCCTCGATGGAGGCTGTCGCGCGCGGAACGCCTGCCCGGTCGGCACCGCCTACCGCTATCCGGCGGAAGTACAGGCGTTCCACATGGCCAAATTCGTTCGCTGATTTTTTGTTTCGTCGCCCTCTTGCGCATTGAAATGGTCCGCGCGAAGTTCAATGAATGTTGAATGAAGGCTGGGCTGGGCAATGCGTAATATCGAGATTGGGACGAAAGACGGCACGGCGAAGGCGGCACTGGTGGAATCGTCCGTGTCGGGCGGCAACAAGGCCGGCGTAATCCTCTACATGGACGCATTCGGGCCGCGCGCTGCCCTCTACGAAATGGCCGATCGCCTTGCCGGAAACGGCTATGCGGTTCTGGTGCCGAACCTTTTCTATCGCTTCGGCACCTATGGCCCCTTCGATGCCAAGACCGCTTTCGCCGATCAGGTGACCGGGACGCAGATCAGGAAGATGCTCGCCGAGACGACGCAGGAAATGACCATGCGCGACAGCGGCGCCTTCATCGATGCCTTGTCCGAGAACGGGGCGACTGGACCCATCGGGGCCGTCGGCTATTGCATGGGCGGCGCACGCGCGCTGAACGCCGCCAGCGCCTGGCCGGACCGCATCGTCGCGGCAGCGAGCTTTCATGGCGGCAATCTCGCTTCCGACGCGCCCGACAGCCCCGCCAACCGTGCCGCTTCGATCCGGGCCAGGGTCTATGTCGGTTGCTCCGAGGTCGACAACAGCTTCCCGCCGGCGCAATCGGCCAGGCTGGCCGAGGCGCTGAGAACGGCGGCGGTGGACCACATCATTGAAAATTATATCGGCACCAGGCACGGCTGGTGCGTGCGGGACCACAGCGTCTATGACGAGAAGGGCGCCGAGCGGCACTGGAAGCGGCTGACGGGGTTTTTCGCCGAGACGCTGGGAGGCTGACGCTCAAAACGCGCGCCGGCCCGAAGGTCCAAGATCAGCCTCTGCTAGAGCATGATGTGATCGGATTGAATCACTCCATGCTCTTATCTCTTTGTTTGAGCATGATCTTTTCGGAAAACCGGTGCCCACTTTTCCGGATCATGCTCTAGATGCCTCGGCAGGCCCGCCCGCCATCGGCGGCATCCTGCCGGCGCGGTGTTCGGCGGCGGCGGAGAGAAGGGCGACGCCCGCGCCGACGATCATCGCCGCGACACCGATGAGCGGCAGGCTGCGGTAGCCGTAGCCGCCATTGAGCAGCATGGCGCCGATCGACGCGGCGAGGGCGATGCCGACATTGAAGCCGGAGGGGATGAGCGAGGAGGCAAGGTTGGGGGCGTCCGCCGTCCATGCGAGGATGCGCGTCTGCACGGCGGTGCCGATGGAAAAGTTGAGCGCGCCCCAGACGGTGAGCGCGAGCGCCATCGGCAGCGCATAGGGGCTGACCGCATAGATTGCCAGCAGCGCGACCGCCTGTATGAGGAGGGTCGCGACCAGCCCGCGCATCAATCTGCCGTCGGCGAGCCTGCCGCCGGCGTAGACGCCCAGCGTCGAGCCGAGGCCGATCAGAAGCAGCATCCACGGGATGAGATACTCGTCGAGATGCGTAATGTCGCGCAGCATCGGCGCGATGTACGTAAAGGGAATGAATTGCGCCATCATGAGCATCAGCATGATGATGAGCGAGGTCCATACCTGCTGGCGGGAAAGCACTCGAACTTCCGCCCGGAACCCCGCCGACCGGGTGGAGGGGCCGGCCGTGCGCGGCAAAAGCATGACAGCCGCGGCCATGGCCGCGATGCCGAGCGCGAACATCGCCCAGAAGGTCGAGCGCCAGCCCCAGACGCTTCCGATCGCGGTGCCGACCGGCACGCCGACGATATTGGATACGGTCAGTCCGGCAAGAACGATCGCCACCGCCCGGCCGCGCTGTGGCGGCGGAACGAGGCTGACGGCAACGACCATGGCAACCCCGAAGAAGCAGCCATGCGCGATCGCGGTCGCGAAGCGGAAGGCCAGCATCGAGCCGAAATCCGGCGCCATCGCGCAGGCTGCCTGGCCGATGACGAAGGCAATGATGAGGCCGATGATCAGGGTACGGCGCGGCAGGCGAGCGGTGGCGATGGTGAGAAGCGGCCCGCCGATGGCGATGCCGAGCGCATAGGCGGAGACGAGGTAGCCGGCGGTCGGTACGGCGACATTCAGTCCGTCGGCGACCTCGGGCAGCACGCCGGCGACGACGAACTCGGTGGTGCCGAAGGCGAAAGCAGCAATGAAAAGAGCGATTAGCGGGGGCGACATGAAAAGATTCGACCGGATTTCGAAAAGCGGTCACACAGCACGTGCCGGATCAGGCCGGCAAGCCGAAAATCCTGATCGACCGATCACTTTTATCGAGTGCCCAGTCGCCCGTAAGAGTCCGGCCGGTGTTAACCGGCCTTCTTTCTCCGGGCCTCCTGCATGTAGTGGTGCAGCACCGCATTGATGCGTGTCTGGTAGCCCTTGCCCTGCGCCTTGAAGAAATCGATTACGTCCTTGTCGAGCCGGATCGACACAGGATTCTTCGGCACAGGATAAACGATTGTCGCCTTCGACCAATCGATATCCATGAAATCGGCCCAATCGGGATCGTCGCGCATCTGCGCTTCGATCTCCTCGTCGGTCATAGCGTCGACACGGATCCAGTCGGATTTGGACCCACCGCGAGCCAATCTCTCCCGAATTTCCTCAAGGGTATACGAGACGATACGTTCTTTGCTCATTGGTTCGTGCC
>JAKDNM010000247.1 GCA_030456445.1 Hyphomicrobiales bacterium | reverse complement strand
GATGGGAGGCGCTCGGCGAAAAGACCGGCCGCGACCACACGCATCTGGCGAAGCCACGCGAGGATGAAAAAATCCGCTTCCGCGACATCCAGGCGCAGCCGCGCAAGGTCATTACCTCGCACACATGGTCCGGCATCCAGAGCGAGGAACAAACCTACAATGCCGGCTATCTCAATCGTACGGAGCTTATCCCGTGGCGGACGCTGTCAGGCCGCCAGCAATTCTACCAGGATCATCAGTGGATGCGCGATTTCGGCGAGGCCTTCGCGCTCTACAAGCCACCGGTCGACACCCAGACTGTCAACGCCATGCTCGACAAGCATTCCAACGGCGAGAAGGAGATCGTTCTCAATTTTATCACACCGCACCAGAAATGGGGTATCCACTCCACTTATACGGACAATCTGATCATGCTGACCTTGTCGCGCGGCGGGCCGATCGTCTGGATTTCCGAGGTGGACGCAAAGAAGGCCGGCATCGTCGACAATGACTGGATCGAGCTCTTCAACATAAATGGGGCCATCGCCGCCCGTGCGGTCGTCAGCCAGCGGGTGAAGGAGGGCATGTGCCTGATGTACCACGCGCAGGAGAAGATCGTGAACGTGCCGGGCTCGCAGATCACCGGGCAGCGTGGCGGCATCCACAATTCCGTCACCCGCACGTTGCTCAAGCCCACCCACATGATCGGCGGCTACGCGCAGCTCTCCTACGGCTTCAACTATTACGGCACGGTGGGTTCGAACCGCGACGAGTTCGTCATCGTGCGCAAGCTCAGCGAGATCAAGTGGCTTGATCACTCGAATCCGGTCGACCCGGCACACCAGCAGGAGCCCGTATCATGAAAATCCGTGCCCAGATCGCCATGGTGATGAACCTCGACAAATGCATCGGGTGCCACACCTGCTCGGTCACCTGCAAGCAGGTGTGGACCTCCCGCCAGGGCATGGAATACGCCTGGTTCAACAATGTCGAGACCAAGCCCGGCATCGGCTACCCCAAGGACTGGGAGAACCAGGAACGCTGGAAAGGCGGCTGGCAACGCAAGAAGAACGGCAAGATCGTACCCAAGCAGGGCGGCAGGCTCGCCGTGCTCGCCAAGATCTTTGCAAATCCGCACCTGCCTGAGATCGACGACTATTACGAGCCCTTCACCTTCGATTACGAGCATCTGCAGAAGGCGCCGGAGCTGCCGACCGCTCCCGTCGCCCGGCCTCTGTCATTGATTACGGGCCGGCCGATGGACAAGATCGAGTGGGGACCCAACTGGGAGGAAATCCTCGGCGGCGAATTCGACAAGCGCTCTCAGGACTACAATTTCGAAGCCGTGCAGAAGGACATTTACGGGCAGTTCGAGAACACCTTCATGATGTACCTGCCGCGGCTATGCGAGCACTGCCTCAATCCCGCCTGCGTCGCTTCCTGTCCGTCCGGTGCGATCTACAAGCGCGAAGAGGACGGCATCGTGCTGATCGACCAGGACAAGTGCCGCGGCTGGCGCATGTGCGTGTCGGGCTGTCCCT
>JAKDNM010000246.1 GCA_030456445.1 Hyphomicrobiales bacterium | reverse complement strand
CTTCGGGAAGGTCGAACAGGGTACGGGTGCGGGTGAAGTCCGTCATCGCTCAGTGTGTCTCCCTCAACCGGAAGCGCTGGATCTTGCCTGTCTGCGTCTTCGGCAGGGCGTCGATGAACTTCACCGAGCGCGGATATTTATAAGGTGCGATCGTCGCCTTCACGTGGTCCTGCAAGCGCTTGACGGTGAGCGCGTCGCGGGCAACGCCCTTGGCCAGCACGACATAGGCTTCGACGATCTGCCCCCGGGCCTCGTCCGGCGCACCGATGACGGCGCATTCCGTCACCTCTTCATGGGAAAGAAGCGCCGCTTCCACCTCCGGCCCAGCAATATTGTAGCCCGACGAGATGATGAGGTCGTCCGAGCGCGCGGCGAAATGGAAATAGCCTTCCTCGTCCTGGATGAAAGAATCGCCGGTCAGGTTCCAGCCGTCGCGGACGTAGACGTGCTGGCGTTCGTCGGCGAGGTAGCGGCAGCCGGTCGGCCCGCGCACCGCGAGCTTGCCGATCTCGCCGCGCTTTATTTCGTTCATGTCGTTATCGACGATCTTCGCCTCATAGCCCGTCACCGGCCGCCCGGTCGTGCCGGGGGCGGCGTCGCCGAAACGGTTGGTGATGAAGATATGCAGCATCTCCGTCGAGCCGATGCCATCTAGGATGGGCTTGCCGGTCTTTTTCGTCCACTCCTCGAAGACGGGTGCCGGCAGCGTCTCGCCGGCCGATACGGCGACGCGCAGCGACGAGAGATCGGCCCCTTCGTCCATCGCCTTCATCATTGCGCGATAGGCGGTCGGCGCGGTGAAGGAGACGGTGGCGCGGTATTTCTCGATGATCTCGATCATGTTGGGCGGTGAGGCGTTTTCAAGCAGCGTGGCGGCCGCTCCGAAACGAAGCGGGAAGATCGCCAGCCCGCCGAGGCCGAAAGTGAAGGCGAGCGGCGGCGAGCCGACGAAGACGTCGTCAGGCGTGACGCCAAGCACCTCCTTGGCATAGCCGTCGGCGATGATCAGAAGATCGCGGTGGAAATGCATCGTCGCCTTTGGAATGCCGGTGGTACCCGAGGTGAAGCCGAGAAGGGCGACATCGTCGCGGCCGGTTTTCACGGCATCGAAGACCACCGGCTTGTCGAGTGCGACGCGGTCGAGTTCGGCGTCGAAATTGGCGGTGCCGTCGAAGCCGATCACCTTCTTGAGGAAGCGGCTCGTCTTGGCTGCGGCGACCATCTCCTCCATCAGCCTGGTGTCGCAGAGCGCAACCGAGATTTCGGCCTTGTCGACGACCTTGGAAAGCTCGCCCGCGCGCAACAGCGGCATCGTGTTGACGACGACGGCGCCGGCCTTGGTTGCGGCCAGCCAGCAGGCGACCATGGCCGGGTTGTTGGCCGAGCGGATCAGTACGCGGTTGCCGGGCTGGACGCCGTAATCCTCAACCAGCGCATGCGCGAGCCGGCTCGTCCAGTCAGCCAGTTCCTTGTAGGTGCGCCGGCGGCCGTTGCCGATCAGCGCGACATGGTCGCCGAATCCCTTTTCCACCA
>JAKDNM010000049.1 GCA_030456445.1 Hyphomicrobiales bacterium | reverse complement strand
TGGCCGGACGCGACGTTGGCCTTGGTGTTCTCAGGCGTGCCGAAGGCCGGTGCGCCGGATTTCATGTCGACGTTGGAAGTAAAGGCGCCGTACATGACCGGTGCGCCCGGCCGCACCAGTTGCGTCAGCACCACCCCGAACAGCGCCTCGGCATTCTGCTGCGCCAGCGCACCGGCGAGTGTCACCGGGCTCATCGCGCCCATCAGCGTGAACGGCGTGACGCAGGCCGACTGGCCGTATTCGGCCATGATCATCAGCCCTTCGGCCATCTGGTCGTCGAAGCGGCGCGGCGAGTTGACGGAGATGATGGTGGTGACGCCGGGGTCATCGGCCAATTCCTCCAGCGTCAGCCCGCGCGAAATCGCCATCATCTCGATGCCGTCGAGTGCCCTGCCCCGCCCGATCGCCGTGCAATGGAAGCTCTTGTCGGTCAGCGTGAGATTGGCGAGATAGGTGTCGAGATGGCGCGAATTCGCCGACAGTTCGATCGGCGCACAGACCTGATTGCCGATCATGGTGATGCAGTTGAAATGCTGCGCCAGCCGCACGAGGTCATGATAGTCGCGAAGGTTTCCCGCGCGCCGCCCGCGCTCCATGTCGTGGACATTGGGCGGCCCGGCGACCAGCGTGAAATTGATGTTGTTCCCGCCGAGGATCACCCGGCGTTCCCGATTGCGCGGCGTCAGGGTGTAGAGCGGTCGCGTCGTCTTCAGCGCCTCCGCAACCAGTTCACGGCCGATGCGGACATTCTGGGTCCCATGATCGACGATGGCACCCGCCTTCTCAAACAGCGAAAGCGCACGCGGGCTCATCACCTCGATGCCGAAATTCTCCAATATGTGCATCGAGGCGTCGTGGATCGCCTCCACCTGGTCGGCGGAAAGCAGTTGCATCGGAGGATAAGGATTTACAACGCGGCGCGGTGCCAGTTGCGGAATCGGCGCGGCCCCCCTGTGGGCGTTCTTGTGGGCACGCTCGGCGGAACGGCGGCGGCGGGGTTCGGCGTTCATTTCTTCGGCATACGCCAAACTGGCCCTGCTTCTATCGCAAATCCGTCACAGGCGGGCGGGATTTTAGGAGGAGCGTCAGTTTGAAAAATCCACCCTCTGGATAACGGCATGAAACGTCGGATTACCGATATCTGCTGCGCGGGACGTTTACGTCCCCTTAACCAACGCGGACGTCAGGCCCCTTCAAAAAGGCTGCGGCAAGATTCCGTTTAGGAGTCGAGCTTAGTTCCTTGACGGATGGTTCGGTCGAGTTTTATTCGAGTTTTAGCGATTGGCCTGCCGCTGGCGCTTGGCGCCTGCGCAACCGCTCCTGCTCACATCAACAATGTCTGTGCTGTGTTCGACCAGCGCGACGGCTGGTTCAACAGTTGGGAGCGGGCTGCCAAGCGCACGGAAGCGAAATACAACATACCCGTCCCGGTGCTGATGGCGACGGTGCGCAAGGAGTCCGGGTTCAAGGGCCGTGTCCGGCCGCCGCGCACCTATCTTCTCGGCTTCATCCCGTGGAAACATCAGTCGAGCGCCTATGGCTATTCGCAGGCGCTCGACGGGACATGGGCGCAATACGTGGTCGAGACCGGCAACATCTCGGCGCGAAGGTCGAGCTTCGCCGACGCCATCGACTTCGTCGGCTGGTATCACGACAAGAGCGCTAGAACGCTCGGCATCGCCCGCAACGACACCTACAATCTCTATCTGGCCTATTATCTCGGGCGAAATGCCTATGCGCGCGGCAGTCGCGGCAGCGCGGGTGTCCAACGCTATGCCCGCGCCACCGACGACATGGCCCGCAGCTACGCCGCGCAGATGCAGGCTTGCGGCAGATAATTTCAGCTCTGCTCGAGAAGCCCGAGCCGCTCGCGACGGATAAAGCGGCGGTTCATCAGGATCGCGGCCGTCGCAAGGCCGAACGCCAATCCCCACCAGATGCCGACACCACCGAAGCCTGCCGGAAAGCCGAGCAGATAGGCCGCCGGCATGCCGATCACCCAGTAGCTGACCAGAGCGATCATCATCGGCACGCGCGTATCTTTCAGCCCTCGCAGCATCCCGCTGCCGATCGCCTGCAGCGAATCGACGATCTGGAAGCAGGCGGCGACGAAGAGGAAGGGCCTTGCCGTGGCAAGCACGGAAGCGGCATTGGCGTTATGCTTGTCGAGATAAAGCCCGATCAGCCGGTCCGGCATGGTCCAGAAGAGAAGCGCGGAGCACACGGCTATCGCGGTCGCGATCATCATCGTCATGAAGCCGGCGCGGCCTACGCCGGCGCGATCGCCACGTCCATGGCGAAGGCCGACCCTGACGGTCGCGGCGCTGGCCAGCCCGAGCGGCAGCATGAAGGCTACCGAGGTGATTTGCAGCGCAATACCGTGGGCGGCGAGCGTCACCGCGCCGAGCCAGCCCATCATGATCGAAGCAGCGGAGAAAAGCCCGACCTCGGCGATGATCGTTGCCGAGATCGGCCAGCCGAGCCACAGAATACCGCGAAAATCCGGCCAGTCCGGCCGCCAGAAGCGGGCGAAGAGGTCGTGGCGGCGAAGCGAAGGCGCAGTAGCAGCGTAGGTTATGACGAGAAGCGCCATGACGATCTGCGTAACGAGCGTCGCCCAGGCGGAGCCGACGATGCCGAGCGCCGGCATGCCGAAATGGCCGAAGATCAGTGCGTAGTTGAGCCCGGCATTGGCAAGGCCGCCGAAGATGATGACGGCCAACGCCACATAGGCGCGGTTCACCACGGCAAGATAGGAGCGGAGCGCCGCAAGGATGAGCGCGGGCAGCATCGACCATTGGGCGACGCGCACATAAGCACCGGCGAGCGCTGCAACGCGAGGATCCTGGTCGAGAAAGAGAAGGAACGCCTCGGTGTGCCAGAGGAGAGGCATGACGATCAGGCTGTAGAAACCGACCACCCACAGGCTCATGCGCACCGAACGGCGCACCTGGCGCGCGTCCCCGCGTCCCTCCGCCGCCGCGGCGACGGGCATCACCGCGATGGCGAAGCCGCTGCCGAAGATATAGACGATGAAGAATATCTGCGTGCCGAGCACGGCGGCCGCCAGTTCAACGGCTCCCAGCCACCCCACCATCACCGTATCGGTGACATTGAGCGCCACTTGGGCAAGCTGCGTGCCGATCAGCGGCACGGCAAGCACGACCGTCGCCCGGCCATGGCTGAGCCAGGTGCTGTCGTTCCTTCCCGGATATTCTGGCGAAGCCGGCGGGCGCATGACTTCGTCTTCCGATTCCCGTTCGAACAATGAGGATGCTTTCACGACGGCCCTACAGCATCGCCGCGTAAAAGCGAAATCGCTTCACGGTCTTCCAACGGTCCAATCTATGAAAGCCGGAAAGGGTGCGTGGCGGCCGGCTACGCGATCTGGAACAGGCTCGGCTGCTAGGGTCAGGACCTATTAATATGATCGAAATGGCGCTGAAACGGCAAAGAGATGCAAGGAGAAGCGCGACGGTCGATGTCTTTCCATCGACCGAGCGGTTCGACGTGGCAGGTCGCAGCCGTTTCGGCGTCCGAAGGATGTGGTCCATCTGTCCGGCAACGTCGTCGCGAAGGGCTTGGAAACCGAAAGGTTTCCTGTGCCTTCGCTCCTCGTATCCGAACAGATGGCCTCACACCATTTCGACCAGATTAACAGGTCCTGACCCTAGATCCGGTTGCGATCGTCGAGGACGATACGGCCCGTACCGGCTGAAGTGTCGGCCTCCCCGATAAGGTCGCCGCCCGTCATGCCCGCGTCGCCGGCAGACCAACGCACGCGCGTGAAGACATACCAGCGCCCGCGCGGCAGGTTCCTGAAGGTGAAATTGCCCCCGGTGCCGCAAACCGTGTGCCGCGTAACCGCGTTCAGGCGGGGATCGACCGTCTCCTGAAACAGCGGGTGCGCTTTCATACGGGCAAGCTCAACCATACGCTCGAAGGAGCGCGTATGCGGGAAAAGCAAAACCGGCTGGCCCGTGCAGGGCACGACATCGCCTTGATCGTGCAGGAACGCCTGTCCGGCAAGCGTTGCATCCCCGGGGCGCTCGTAACGGCGAAACTCCGACTGCGAATAGGTGATGTCGAGCGGGCCGTTCGGGTCGGGCGGCGGCGCGGACGACTGGCAGGCGGCAAGCAACAGCACCGCAGCGCATGAGGCCGGCAGCACCGTCAGTGCAAGGTTTCGCGACAGGATCATTATCGTCTATTTCGGGAGGATATCCGCAAAGGCGAAGCCGTCCCTCTCCTCAATCTCGCCGATCGATGTAGCGATCGGTGCGGCGAAAATCGGGCCGGCCGTAACAATCGTATGAAATTCGCCGTTTTCTCCGCAAGGGTCGACGCCAGCCGGCAGGTTTCGGAGGAAGGCTTCATCGAAGTCGCGCCCGGCGAAAGAGCGGTCGAGCCGCCTCGTATCGACGCAAACGGTATGTGCTTCCAGTCCGGACGCGATCATGGCATCGGCGAGTTCTCCCGTGGCGCGACCCCACAGAGGAAAGAGCGGTTCCATGCCGGCCGCTTCCATCTGCTTCTCGCGATAGGCGCGGATATTTTCGAGGAAAAGATCGCCATAGACGATGTGCCCGACGCCCCCCGATCTGAGCTTGCCGAAAGCTTCTTCCATGCGCGCTTCGTAGTCGGCGTTCGGGCAAGGGCTGGGCAGCATCACCTTGACCGCAGGCAATCCCAGCGCCTCGATCTGCCGGTCGAGCAGTTCCTCGCGGACGCCATGCGACTGCACGCGCCCCGTCTCTTCGTTGATCGTGGTCAGGACGCCTACGACATCCGCCAGCCCAAGCCGGCGCACCTCATGCAACGCGAAGGCGGCATCCTTGCCGGAACTCCACGACAGGAACGCCTTTGGAGGCTTCGGCATGCGGCTCAGACTAACGCGGCTTCTTGCCGAAGACGCGGATGTACTCGGCCTCTCCGCCCTTCGCCAGCGCCTTCGCCTGCTTCACCCAATCGTCACGCTCGATGCGGCCGGAGAAGTTGAGATGGTCGTCGACCCATTCCCGCTCGGCCTTCTTCCACGCGGCGACCTGCGAGAAGCGATAGATGCCGAGGCTATTCAGGATGGCTTCGAATTTGGGGCCGACACCGGAGATGAGCTTGAGATCGTCCGGCTTTTTCGGCTTCGCCATGCGCGGCGGCCGCTTGCCTGCCGAAGCCGTTGACGTGGAGGCCTTGCCCGAAGCCGGTTTCCGGACTGGAGCGGTTTCGGGCGCGGGCGTGCGTCCGGATACCTGCCGATTGCTTGCGGAGGCTCCAGATGTTGCCGCCCTCGCGCGGCGGGACGGGGTTTGCCCCTTGTCGAAAGCGGTCGGCGCATCTGGGTCGACCGTCTGCCGCCCGCTGCCGACCCGGTGCTGGCTCAGGGGCACCGATGCGGAAGCCCTGCTCGGACGCGCATCTGCACCCTGACCGCCGGTATCGTCGCGCGCTTCCTCGCGTCGGACGCGCCGTGCCTCTTCTCCCTCCTCCGCCTCGAACTCGGCTTCATCAGCCGCGGCACTTGCCCTCTTGCCATGAGGCCGCTTGGGCGGCGGACCGGCAAAGCCCGGATCGCCCTTGGCACTGCGGCGCTCCTTGCGCCGCGGCGTATCCTGCGGCTCGCCTTCCTTCGCGGCATGCGCCGTGTCGAACTTGATGACCGGCTCCATTGCGGCAAGCACATCGTCGGAGAGCCAGCATAGCGACTGGTGGCCATTGCCGAGGTCCTTGACCGGCGGCACCTCCTTCTCGCAAAGCCCGTCCGGCACCAGGTGCTTGTAGCCGCAGCGGGTCTGGAACGGGCAGCCGCTCGGCGGGTTCATGGCCGAGGGGATATCGCCTTCCAGTACGACATGCTTCTTGACGACACTGGTATCGGCGATCGGGATCGCGGAAAGAAGCGCCTCGGTATAGGGGTGGTAAGGCGGCGAGAAAATCTGGTCGGTCGTCCCCTGCTCGACGATATAGCCGAGATACATCACCACCACCCGGTCGGCGATATAGCGCACGACCGAAAGATCGTGGCTGATGAACAGCATCGTCGTCTTGTTCTCGCGCTGGATGTCCATCAACAATTCGGTCACCGCCGCCTGCACCGAGACGTCGAGCGCGGAGACGGGTTCGTCGGCCACCACCACCTTGGCGGCGCCCGCGAAAGCGCGGGCCACGCCGATGCGCTGTTTCTGGCCGCCTGAAAGCTGGCGCGGCTTGCGCACGGCGAAGGCGCGCGGCAGCTTCACCAGGTCGAGCAGTTCCAGCATCTTCTGGTGCCGATCGGCGGGGCTGTTGCCGACATGGAATTTCTCCAGCGTGCGCACGATCTGGGCGCCGACGCTGTGGCTCGGATTGAGCGTATCGAACGGATTCTGGAATACCATCTGGATAGAGGCGACGGTGTTCACGTCACGCGATTCGACCGGCGTCGACTGGATTTCCTTGTTGCCCAGCGTGATCGTTCCACTGGTGGCGGTCTCCAGCCCGAGCAGCAGCTTGGCGAGCGTGGACTTGCCGCAGCCGGATTCGCCGACAATAGCCACCGTTTCGGATTCCCGCGCCTCGAAGCTGATCGTCTCGTTGGCCTTCACCACGCGCGCCTCGGCGCCGCCGAACACCTCGTTGGCGGCAACCCGGTAATATTTGCGCACATTGTCGATCTTGAGCACGGTGTCACCGGCCTTCACCGGCTCGCTCTTCTTCGCCGCATCTTCCGGCATGGCCGACCAGTCGATCTCGTTGAAACGCACGCAACGGCTGAAATGGTTCTTATGCCCATCGACCGGGATCATCGGGATCTCGGCCGCGTTGCACACGCCCTCCACGAAATGGTGGCAGCGCGGGCCGAAATTACAGCCTTTCGGCCGCTCATGCGGCAGCGGCAACTGGCCGGGAATCGCCACCAGCGGCCGTGTGTTCTTGTCGGCGCCGGGAAGCGGGATCGAACGGAAAAGCCCCTGGGTGTAGGGGTGGCGCATACGGTCGAACACGTCCTTGACGGTGCCCGTCTCGACCGCTTCGCCCGAATACATGACCGTGATGCGGTCACACGTTTCCAGGATCAGGCCGAGATTGTGCGACACGAAGATCATCGACGTGCCGAACTCTTTTCCGAGCCCCTTCACGAGATCGACGATACCCGCCTCGACCGTCACGTCGAGCGCGGTGGTCGGCTCGTCGAGCAGCAGGAGCGCCGGCTTCGACAGCAACGCCATGGCGATCACGATGCGCTGCTGCTGACCGCCTGAGAGCTGGTGCGGATAGGACTTCATCATCCGCTCAGGGTCGGGCAGCCTTACCGAACGCAGCATCTCCAGCGAGCGCTTGTAGGCATCTTCCTTGGAGGCCTTCTCATGGATGATCGGCACCTCCATCAATTGCTGCCCGACCTTCATCGCCGGGTTCAGGCTCGCCATCGGCTCCTGGTAGATCATGGCGATCTTGTTGCCGCGGATGGCGCGAAGTTCCTCTTCCGACAATTCGCCCATGTCGCGGCCCTGGAACAGGATGCTGCCGCCGACGATCTTTCCGATGTTGGAAAGGTCGCGCATGATGCCGAGCGATACGGTCGACTTGCCGCATCCGGACTCGCCGACGATGCCCATCGCCTCGCCCGGCATGACCGTGCAGGAGAAGTCCATGACGGCAGGAATCTCCCCCCTGCGCGTGAAGAAGGAGATGGAGAGGTTTTCGATCTCTACGATCGGCTGGACGGCGTTCATGGCATCAGCTCCGTCAGTCTTTCAGGGACTCTTCGCGCAACGCGTCGGCAAGAAGATTGAGGCCGAGCACGAAGGACATCAGCGCAATCGCCGGCGGCAGCGCCGGGTGGATGAAGGCGCGCAGCAGCTGGCTGCCGTCCTTGATGGTCGTTCCCCAGTCGGGACTTTCCGGCGGCATGCCGAGGCCGAAGAAGCCGAGCGTGCCGAGAAGGATCGTCGTGTAGCCGATCCTGAGACACGCATCGACGATCAGCGGTCCCCGCGCGTTGGGCAGCACCTCCCACACCATGATATACCACGGGTTCTCGCCGCGGGTCTGCGCCGCCGCCACATAGTCGCGGGTCTTGATGTCCATAACCAGGCCGCGAACGATGCGGAACACCCCCGGCGAGGACGCGAACACCACGGCGACGAAGATGTTGAGCGTGCTCGCGGTCACCTGGATCAGCCCGAACGGATCGTCGAAGAAGACGAAGGTCGAATAGAGCCAGTAGGTGATGGCGAGCACGACCAGAAGCTGGACCGCCAGAAGCACCGGCCGGCCGATATAGCGCGTGCCGAAGGCCATGCAGGCGAGGATGATCGGGAAGGCGAAGAAGACGCCGGCCGTTGCTCGCGGCAACCCCGTCTCCACGATCTCCGGTGAAACCAGCAGGTAGAAGAGCAGGATCACGGGGAAGGCAAGCACGAGATTGGCCAGGAAGGATAGAAACGAATCCGTCTTCCTGCCGAAATAGCCGGCTGGCAGGCCGAGCGTGATGCCGACGGTGAGCGCCACCAATGTCGCCAGCGGCGCGATCAGGAGCACGATGCGGCTGCCGTCGACGACACGGCTGAACACGTCGCGCGCCAGCTTGTCGCCTCCGAGCAGGAACGGATAGCCGCTCTTCGGCTCGATGGCGCCGGGCAGCGCGTTGCGCATGACGGCGATCTGCTCGAGCGGATGGAAGGGAGAGACCAAGTGGGAAAATACCGCCGTGAAGAACCAGAAGCTCAAGATGGCGATACCGGCAATGCCGACGCTGCTGTCGTAAAGCTGGCCGTAAAGGCCAAGCCGCTTGCGGTAGCGGTAGCTCGCGCCCATGAGGATCGCCATCGAAAGCCAAACCGGCCACAGCCTGTAAAGGAGGATGTGAATGACGATATCGGTAGGGGAAATGAACTGGAGCATGACCCTTCCCCCTACTGCACGCGGATGCGTGGATTGAGCAACGCATAGCCGATGTCGGAAATGAGTTGCGTGATGAGGACGATGAAGACCGACACCAGCGAGCAGCCGAGCAGAAGGTCGATGTCGTTGTTGCCGGCCGCCTCGACCAGCGTGTAACCGAAGCCCTGGTAGCGGAACATGATCTCGACGACCACGACGCCGGTCAAAAGCCACGGGAATTGCAGCATGATGACCGTGAATGGCGCTATCAGCGCGTTGCGCAGCGCGTGCTTCACCACCACCGCCTTGAAGCTCAGCCCCTTGAGGCGAGCCGTGCGGATATATTGCGCCGTCATCACCTCGACCATGGAGGCGCGCGTCATCCGGGCGATATAGCCCATGCCGTAGATGGCAAGCGTCATCACCGGCAGCGTGAAGTTGACGAAGGTGATGCCCTTGAACGTCGCGCTGGCGGCGGAGCCGTTGAACCAGCCCAGCCAGGTGGCGAAGATGACCGTGAAAATGACGCCGGAAACATATTCCGGCGTGGCCGTACTGCCGATGGCCAGGATCGAAAGCGTCCGGTCTGTCTTCGATCCCTCCCGCATGCCGGCAAAGACACCGATGAGGAGCGCGCCCGGTATCATCACCACCATCACCCAGAACATCAGGATGCCGGTAGCCTCAAGCGCGGGGAAAAGCTTGTTGCTGACCTTGGTGCGGAATTTCGTGGAGCAGCCGAAATCGCCCTCCAGCACGCCGGAAAGCCGGGGCTCCACCGTCTCGCCGCAATAGGAGAAGCGCGGGATCGGCTTGCCCGCCTCGTCACGCGCGGGTTGCTTCGGCCACAATCCGATCCATTCCGCGTAACGCTCCAGGAACGCGTCGCGATAGCCGTAGCGGGTGAGCCAGCTTTCGACCTGCTCTTGTGTGGCGCGGCTGTTGGTCTGCGTCAGGGCAAGCTTCTTGAGGTTGGGCTCCAGGTTGACGAGATAGAAGACGACGAACGTCAGGCAGATCATGGTAAGCACCATGACCCCCAGACGCCTGGCTATGAAAGATAGCACCTATGCCCCTCCTCAAGGCTTGGGTTTGCTTTATGTCTGCGTTCCCCTCTCAAGGCCAGCGGGCGCCGGCCTTGAGAACCGTCAGGTGGGTGAGCTTAAGCGCTCCCTCTTGTTTTTTGCGTCCAATCGTCAAGCCTCGGGATCGAGCCAGGTCTTCTCGTAGTTGATCTCGAAGGTCGGGTGCATCGGGTTGTCCTTCACCTGCTTCGTCGAGTGGTTCACGATCGTCAGCCAGAAGGGCTGGACGATGACGCCGGAATCCTGGAGAATCTGCTCCACATCCTTCATCACCAGCTTGCGCTTTTCCGGATCGGCGATAGCCATGGCCTCGCCAAGCTTCTTATCGAACTCCGGATTGGAATAGGCCGTCTCGTTCCAGGCTCCACCCGTCTTATAGCCGAGAGCGAGCACCTGGACGCCGAGCGGTCGCATGTTCCAGTTGGTGGTGGAATAAGGATACTTGGTCCAGTTATTCCAGAAGGTCGAGCCGGGCAGGATGGTGCGCTTGACTTTGAAGCCGGCATCCCGGAGCTGGCCTGCGACGGCGTCGCCGGTATTCTTGTGCCAGTCCTCGTCGACCGAGATCAACTCGTGCTCGAAATCCATCTGGCCGGCTTCCGTCATGAGTTTCTTGGCGCCCTCGACGTCGCGTTCCTTCTTGGGCAGCGGATAATATTCCGGATGGATCGGCGCGACGTGGAAGTTCTCGCCCACCGAGCCCAGATTGTTGTAGCCCAGTTGCAGCACGACCTTGTTGTCGACGGCCATCTGCAGCGCGTTGCGCACCTTCTGGTCGTCATACGGCTTGTGCAGGATGTTGGTGCGCGCCACGATCGTGGTCGCGGTCTTCGAATCCGACTTCACCAGCCCCATTCCGTCGAGAATCTGGATGAAGTCCGCCATCGTCTGGTAATCGGTGTCGATCTCGCCGGCGTCATAGGCGTTGACGTAGGCGTTGAAATCGGTGCCGTAGTCGATGAACTGGACGCCGTCGAGATGGGCCTCGCCGCCCCACCATTTGCCCTTTTCACGGCGCTTCGCCACGACCTTGGAGCCGACATCGTAGGAGACAAGTTCAAAGGCGCCGGTGCCGATCGGGTTCTTTACGAGGTCGGAGCCCATCTTCTCGTAGTCGCGGTGTACGACGAGACCGGGATAGTCGGCAAAGTTCGGGATAATGGTGACGTCGGAAGCCGGCAGCTTCAGCTTGATCGTATAGTCGTCGGTCTTGGTGATGGCGCCGTCGGCCGCTTTGCCGGTCTTCTCGTCGACCATGCCGCCCATGCGGGCCGCCATGGAATTACCCTCCGCCTTGCTGTCGGCCCAGCGGATCAGGTTGAACATCACGTCATCGGCGTTGAACTTGTCGCCATTGTTCCATTCGGCGTCCTTGCGCACATGCAGGACATATTCGGTGGCGTCGTCGTTCACTTCCCAGCTTTCGAGCAGCATGGGCTCGAACGTGTATTCCGGCGTATATTTCACCAACGGCTCCAGGAAAGTGCGCGTCGCGTTGGCGAGTTCCGACCAGTCGTAGGTGCGCGGATCCTTCTGTGCCTTCACCGACATGGCGCAACGGATGACACCGCCCTTCTTAGGCGTCTCGGCAGCTTTCGCCGGCGTGGGATCGGCGAGCCCGATCATGCTGTAGGCCATTGCCGTCGAAGCGCCCATGACGCTGGCGATGGCGAGAAATTCGCGGCGGTCCACCTCGCCTGCCTTCGTGGCTTTCGCCAGTTCCTCGACCACCGCGGGTACACGGTCGCCGTTACTCTTGAACATCGTCATTGCCATCTCCCATTGTTTGGCTTTCTTCCCCTAGCATTCCGCATCTGGCCTGCGATGTCAAAACGCTGCGGCAGCGGAAATCACGAATGAATGTGCAACACCGATGTCCGGCCAGATGCTGTGATTGCGACAAAAGTGACGCAAATTCGCAAGTTTCGAGGCAAGTCCCGCCTTCATCCAGTCGCTTTGAGGCGGCCAGCCCTACCTCTTCCGGTCACGAGATCATTTGACGCCGCTGCTGCCGGTTGCTACGGTTTCGGCCACGCCTAAGGTGCCCTGGGCCGGATTCGGACGGGGTTAAGAGGGAATACGGAAGGGCCGAAAGGCCCCTGCCGTAGCTGCTCCCGCAACTGTGAGCGCGGAGGCATGCCGACTAACGCCACTGGGCATATGCCCGGGAAGGCCGGCCTGCCGACGAAGCGCGAGCCAGGAAACCTGCCTTGGGTCGTCACCTGCCGGATGCGGGATGCTTCCGGGGCTGTGTTCTCGCAGCGGTGACGTTGTCATCGCTGGCGGGATTTTTGCTTTCACAGGCGATCGTTCCCACCGGCAGTTTCAGGCCATCGACCGCGCATTCGCGGCAGGGGGAACGCATGCAGAACAACTTTCGCAACACCATTTCCGTTTTAGCCATCCTTGCCGCGTCCGGCGCCGCGCCCGCGCTCGCCCAGGACCTCGACATCGGCGAGGTCGTGGTGACGGCCAACAAGATGCCGACAGAGAAGTCGAAGGTGGGCTCGACGGTTTACGTGACGACCAAGAAGGATATCGAAGAGCAATCGAAGCCTACCGCGATTGATTATCTAAACCAGATACCCGGCATCAACATCTCTTCTTCAGGAGGGTTAGGAACTTTATCAACATTCACAATGCGTGGGTTACCTGGGCAGTACACAAAAACCTTTATCGACGGGATCGACATATCTGACGTGACAAATACGTCGGTCCGAGCTCAGTACGACCAGTTCCTCGCCGGCGATATCGATCGGGTCGAAGTCTTGCAAGGCTCGCAGGGAGCCCTCTATGGTGCTGACGCCATCGCAGGCGTCATTGATATCAGCACGCTCGGAACGCCGGAGAAGGGTATTCACCAGCGAATGTACGGCGAGGGTGGGTCGCACAACACCTTTCGCGGTGGGTATTCGCTGAATAGCGGCTTCGAACGCGGCCAGTTCGGATTCAACATATCCGGTCTCACAACGGACGGAATTTCGGCAGCCTCCGCCGGCACTGAAAAGGACGGGTACGAGAATCTTACTGGCGCAATTGGAGGACGTTTCGACGTCAACGAAAACCTGTCTCTCTTCGCCAACGGGCTGTTTATCAAAGGCAACACTGACTTCGACGACGGGTTCGGCCCGCCGCCAGACTATCTGCTTTCGGACAGCGATGCCCATTCGAAGTACCAGCAGGCTGCTGGTCGGGTAGGCGCGGATTTCAAGCTGTTCGACGGCCGTTTGTCGAATACGATCGCGTTGCAATATTCCGACATCTCGCGAGACAGCGTTTCCGGGACCGGTGGAGTTTCCACGTATGACGGCTCTCGCGTAAAACTGGATTATCAGGGGTCTTTCGCTCTCACACCTACGCTCACCACCAATTTCGGTGCCGACTGGGAGCGCCAGCACGCAGACACATCAGGCGGCGTCAACGAGTCCGTGTCAATGGGCGGCGGCTGGCTTCAGGCCATCTGGACGCCAATGACCCCTCTAACTCTTACAGCCAGCATACGCCAAGACGAGCATTCCGTTTACGGCGGGCACACAACGTGGCGTGCGACCGGATCATACAACATTTTCGATACAGGCACGCGCTTCCATTCATCAGTAGGCACTGGCTACCGCGCGCCAAGCCTGTACGAACTCTACGCGCCCGGGTCGGGCAATACTGACCTGAAGCCAGAGACAAGCGTGAGCTTCGACTTCGGTGTCGAGCAGCACCTTCTGAACGACAGGCTGACTGCGGACATCACATTCTTTATGATCGATATCAACGACTACATCGGTTACATTCCTACCCCCCCATATCAGAATATCCAGACTGACGGCGTGACCCGCACGCGCGGCATCGAGGCCTCTCTTGCTTATGCGCCAACCAACTGGCTTAATTTCGGAGGTGCTTATACATTTACCAAGGCCACGCAGCCTGACGGTTCACGGCAGGTCCGCATTCCTCGTCATATTATCAATCTAACTGCATCCGTTCGCCCAGCGGAAAAATGGACGGTCTCGGCAACTACTCGTATAGCGCTCGATACCGTGGATTTTGGCCAAGAACCCCTAGACGATTATGTGCTGGTGGACGCCAAAATCTCCTACAAGCCAACCGAGGCCACCGAAATCTACGTCCGCGGCGAAAACCTGCTCAACCAGAAATACGAGGTCGTGAAGGGCTATGGCACGCCCGGCCTCGGCGTCTTCGCCGGCTTCAAGGCGACGTTCTAGATGCGGTAGGATCGGCAATGCGCCAATCGGCGAAATGGCTGGTGAGGGTAAGCGCGAAGGTTCGGCGTTCCTTCGCGCCCCCCTCTGTCCTGCCGGACATCTCCCCCACGAGGGGGGAGATCGGCCGTCATGACTGTTTTTGCCAATCACTAATGTTGCAGATTGTGGGCCGATCAAGCGGTCGGCTCGATCTCCCCCCTCGTGGGGGAGATGTCTGGCAAGACAGAGGGGGGCAACGTAGAGCGCGTGCCGCCGCGATCTTTGTTCTTTGTGCTACCCTCCCCGCCAATGCCGCAGACCTTCCGCGCATCATGTCGCTCAATGTCTGCACCGACCAGCTTGCCATGACGCTCGCGGCGCCCGGCCAGATCGTCTCGATCTCGGACCTCTCTTCCGATCCGGGCCTTTCCTTCATGTATAAGGAGGCTAAATCCTATCCGAAGAATCGCGGGCTGGCGGAAGAGGTCTTCCTCGCCCGCCCCGATGTCGTCGTGACCGGCACCTATACGCTGCACAACACGACCGATTTGCTCAAGCATCTCGGCTTCCATGTCGAGGAATTCGCCTACGCGCAGACGCTCGACACCATCCCCGGCGAAATCCTCCGCATGGGCCGCATCCTGCATCGGGAGGCGAAGGCCGAGGCGGTGGCTACGAATTTCGAGACCGGACTTGCGGCGGTAAAGGCCTCTGTCTGCGGTCCGGCGCCGACCGCCATCGCCTACGGCCAGAACGGCATTTCGCAGGGCGCCGGCACGCTTGCCGATTCCGTCATGCGCGCGGCGGGACTGAAAAACCTTGCCGCCGAACTCGGCTATGCCGGCATGGCCCCCTTCCCGCTTGAACTCCTGATCGAGCACCGGCCCGACATCGTCATCCTGCCCGAGCAGCTTTCGACCGCGCCCTCGCTTGCCGACCTCACCTTGAAGGACCCGGCATTGCGCGCATTGAAGGGAACGCGCTTCGGCCATTTCGTGCCGGAAGGCGCATGGTCCTGCGGCGGCCCCTTCGTGCTGGAGGCGGTGAAGGCGCTGGCCAAGGTGAGACAGCAAGTCTCGCCCTGCTCGACATCGGGAGCGCCGACGCAATGAGCCCGCTCCGCCTCAATCTGGCGCTTGGTGCGCTGATGGCGATCCTGTTCGTGCTGTCGCTGCTGATCGGCCCCGCCCATCTCGGCCCGATCACCTCCATAAAGGCGCTCATCGCCGGCGGCGACGAGGCAAGCCGCATCATCATGCGCGAGATCAGGCTGCCGCGCGCGCTGCTCGGCCTTGCCGTGGGCGCGTCTCTCGGCCTGTCGGGCGCGGTGCTGCAAGGCTTCCTGCGCAACCCGCTCGCCGAGCCCGGCATCGTCGGCGTCTCGGCGATGGCGTCGCTCGGCGCGGTTCTCATCTTCTATAGCGGCCTTGCCGGCGCATCGCTCTACGCGCTGCCGGCCGGCGCGCTCGCCGGTGCTTTCCTGGCCGTGCTCATCCTGCTTGCCATCGCCGCGCGCCACGGCTCGACGCTCACGCTGATCCTCGCCGGGGTCGCACTCTCCAGCCTCGCCGCCGCGCTGACCTCGCTGGCGCTGAACCTCTCGCCCAACCCCTTCGCCAGCTACGAGATCATCTTCTGGCTGCTGGGCTCGCTGAAGGATCGCTCGATGATGCATGTGGCGATCGCTGTGCCGCTGATCGTCGTCGGCTGCGCATTGCTCGCGGCCACCGGCCGGGCGCTCGACGCATTTTCCCTTGGCGAGGAAGGGGCCGAAAGCCTCGGCATCGACCGCAAGCGCACGCGGTTTCTCGTCATCGCCGGCACTGCGCTTGCCGTCGGCGCCGGTACCGCCGTCACCGGCGCCATCAGCTTCGTCGGGCTGGTCGTGCCGCATATGCTCAGGCCGCTGACCAACCGCATGCCGTCCAGCCTGCTGGTGCCGAGCACGATGGGCGGCGCGATACTGCTGCTGGCGGCCGACATCGTGGCGCGGGTCGCGGTTTCCGCGCACGAACTCAATGTCGGCGTCGTCACCGCGCTGATCGGCGCACCCTTCTTCCTGTGGCTGATCATCCGTTCGCGCCGGGAGATCTTCTGATGATCGAGGCGCAAGACCTGTCCGTCGATCTGTCCGGCCGCCGCGTGGTGAGCGGCGTCGGCCTGAAGCTGGAACCCGGCACGATCACCGGCGTGCTCGGTCCCAACGGCGCCGGCAAATCGACGCTCATGCGGGCGCTCGCCGGCCAGCTCGCCAGTTCCGGCCACATCACCGTCGACGGCCGCGACATCGCGCAGCTTTCTTATGCCGAGCGCGCCCGGCTGATCGCGCATCTGCCGCAGGCGCGCATCATAAGCTGGCCGCTAACCGTCCGCGATCTGGTCGGGCTGGGGCGCATGCCCTGGCAGGGGATGAGCCGGGCATTTTCGGACCGCGACCGGGCGCTATGTGCCGAGGCGATGGCGATGATGGACGTCACCGACCTAGCCGGGCGCCCGGCGACCGAGCTTTCCGGAGGCGAGCAGGCGCGCGTCCTTGCCGCCCGCGCCATCGCCCAGGATACGCCGGTCCTGCTCGCCGACGAGCCGGCCTCGGGCCTCGATCCGGCGCACCAGATGACCATGATGGCGGGCCTGAGGAAGCTCGCCGTCAAGGGTCGCGCACTTCTCGTCTCGCTTCACGATCTGACGCTCGCCGCGCGCTGGTGCGACCGCATCCTCCTGATGAAGGAAGGCAGGCTGGCGGCCGAAGGCACGCCCGCCGATGTGCTGACGCAGGAGCGCCTCGGCGAGGTATTCGGCATCGTCGCCCATATCGATCACGATGCGGGCGGCATGATCCTCGCGCCGGTGGCGCTGGCGGATCGCGAGGCGGGGCCATGAAGCACTGGCCGAGCTTCGAGCCGTTCGAGGAGGCGCGAGACAGCGGCGAATTTCTTGCGCTGTGGCCCTCGATCATCGCTGGCGAGCCGGTAGAGCCGGCTTCCGGGATCTCGGTCGAGCCGGAGCTAGCGGCCGGTAAGGTCGCGGGATCGCCAAATCCTCCCGCCGTCGATCCGGCCGACGAAGCGACGCCGCCGCTCCGCTCGCATCGCCGCCGTTTCCCGCCATTCTTCCTCCTGCTGTCGCTTGCGGTTCATGCCGCCGCGCTGGCGCTCACCGCGCATTTCCTGATCCATCCCGGTGCCGAAGCCCAGACGGATGCCATCTCGGTCGAGATCGTGGTCGATGCGCCGCCGAACCCGAACACCGACCCTTCACTGGCCGGAGAGGCGGCGGCCGAAGCCGACAAAACCGAGAAGGCTCACGAGGTACGGTCCGCTGAAACAACGGTCACCGTTCCGCCGCCCGCCCTCTTCCTTCCGTCCACACCACCCGAGATAAAAACGGCGCGACCAGCCGCAACCACGGCAGTCGAAGTGCCGAAGCCGGAGCTTTCCCTGCCGCCCGAGCCTCCGGCCATTGAGGCGCCCAAGGTGCTCGCCACGGAGCAGATAGCGGAAGCGAAAATACCTGCCCCGGCACTGATCCTGCCCGAAAAGGCGCCAACGGTGGAAGCCGAACGGTCCGCGCCAACGACCGCCGAGGTGGCGAAAGCCGTGCCGGTCCCCGCCCTTGAATTGCCCGAAACGGCACCACCGGTTCCTGACGATGCTGAGCCGACCGTAAGCCTCCCCGAGAATGCCCCGCTTCCCGAACCGGCACCGGATGAGGCTAGTTCCGTTCAAAGGGCCGAAAAGCCGGTTACGGCGAAGGAGCATGTGAAGCCGGCCCCAAGCGAACAGAAGCCGGCGGAGAAGCCTGCCACGAGCCGCAAGACGAACGAGCGCCAGGCCACTCAGGCCCCGAAAGAAGATCGCAAGGCCTCCGATCACCCCTCCTCCGCGGGCGTGGGAAAGGCGGCGGGGCGCGGCTCTGTCGCCTCCCGCGGCGGCGGCAGCGCCGGCGAGAAGGCGGCCTATGCCGCGCGCCTGCGCAGCCATGTCCAGCGCTTCGAGCGCTACCCGGCCGAAGCGGAGCGCAACGGCGTCACCGGCTCGGCACGTATCACGATCACCATCGACCGCGGAGGGCGGCTTATCTCCTCGCGCCTTGCCGCAAGCTCGGGCTCGGCGATCCTCGACGATGCGGCAAGGACAACCGCCGCGCGCGCATCGCCCTACCCGCCGCCGCCCAACGGCATCGGCGGCCGCACGCTTACCTTCGCGGCCACTGTCCGCTTCCGGCGATAGCTTGCTCAAATCCCGGTGGCGAAGTTTGATTGACATCGCGGTCTGAACCCTCATCATCGCAAAGGGACGGTGGTAGTATTGGAGGCAGGAATGCGTTTGCGGGTTGCTCATGGCTTTTCCCTTTTTCTCGCAAGCCTTTTCCTGGTTCTGGCCGGTTCGGCGCTGGCTGCCGAAAGCACGCGGACGATCGTCACCACCGAGAATTCGGACTATTTCGGCTTCGACCTGCGCTCCGAGCAGAATTTCAGCCTCGACCAGTGCAAATCTTCTTGTCTGGCGGACCGTTCCTGCCGTGCCTTCACCTATAATTCGAAGGCGCGCTGGTGCTTCCTGAAGTCGGACTATCGCGCGCTCAATCCGTTCAACGGCGCGATTGCCGGCAAGATCGTCGATCTCACCGGCGAGCCCGACATCGGCGCGCCGGCCGCGCTCGATTTCCTGCCAAAATGGCTCGCCGACGAGGCGATCAACTATCGCCGGGAGGTGACGACCGCCGCCCCGGCCGCCGAGGAGGGCCTGAAGGCTCTCGTCAGCGAGGCGGACGCGGTCATGCAGTCGGACCCGCGCGCAGCGATGCAGAAATACGCAGCCGCACTTCAAATATCGCCCGACGACAGCACTCTGTGGACGAGCCTCGCCCGTGCGGCACTTGCCATAAAACCGGCCAACAGCACCGATGCCGGCAAGCTGCACAGCGCCGCGTCCTCCGCCGCCTATAATTCCTACCTGACCTCGCGCACCGAAACCGAGCGGGCAACCGCGCTCGCCACGCTGGCGCCGGCGCTGGAACAGCGGGAGGCGTTCCGTCCGGCGATCCAGACCTATGAGGCGAGCCTGGCGCTCCAGCCGAATGCCGCTGTCAAGGCCGCCTATCTGGACCTCAAGGCGCGCAAGGGCTTCCGCATCGTCGGAAACACGGTCGATTCCGACAACCAGACGCCGCGTGTCTGCGCGCAATTCTCCGACCCTCTGGTGAAGGAAGGCGTCGATTACGCGCCTTTCGTCAGGGTCGACGGGCAGGCACCGAAGGCGATCACCGCCAATGACAAGCAGATCTGCGTCGAGGGGCTGGAGCACGGCAAGCGCTATCAGATCGCCTTCCGGCCCGGCCTGCCCGCCGCGATCGGCGAGACATTGCAGAGCCCGATCGTCCTCAATGTCTATGTGCGCGACCGGACATCCTTTATCCGCTTCACCGGCCAGAATTTCATCCTGCCGGGCACGGCGCGCCACGGCATCCCGCTGGTCTCGGTCAACACCAGTTCAGCCGACCTGAAGCTCTACCGCATCAACGACCGCTCGCTCGCCGATCTGGTGACCGGCTACCAGTTCCTCGATCAGTTGAGCCGCTACAGCGCGGAAGACATAGCCGACCGGACAGGCAGCGCCGTATGGCAGGGAAAGATCGATATCGCCTCCGAACTCAACAAGGAGGTGGTGACGAGCTTTCCGGTGGACGAGGCGCTGCCTAGCCGCAAGCCCGGCATCTATATCCTGACGGCCGCGCCCGCCGGCGCGCAGGAAAGCTATGACGCGCAGGCGACGCAATGGTTCGTCGTCTCCGATATCGGACTTTCCACCTTCGCCGGGCAGGACGGCCTCAACGTCTTCGCCCGCTCGCTCGGGACGGCGAAACCGCTCGCCGATGTCGAGTTGAAGCTGATCGCGAAGAACAACGAAGTGCTCGGCACGGCCAGGACCGACGCCGAGGGCCACGCCGTCTTCAGCGCGGGACTTTCGCGCGGCGAAGGCGGCTCAACGCCGGCCGTGCTTTCCGCGGCCAAGGGCGGCGACGATTTCGTCTTCCTCGACATGACCAAGGCCGGCTTCGACCTTTCCGATCGCGGCGTGACGGGCCGCGCCTCGCCCGGTGCGCTCGACGTCTACGCCTGGACGGAACGCGGCATCTACCGCGCCGGCGAGACGGTCCACGCGGCGGCGCTTGCCCGCGACGACGCGGCGAAGGCGGTCGAAAACCTGCCGCTCACCTTCATCTTCAGCCGCCCGGACGGCGTCGAAGACAGGCGCATCGTCAGCGACAATGCCTCGCTCGGCGGCCGCGCCGTCGATCTGGCGCTCTCGCCTTCCGCCATGCGCGGCACCTGGACGATGCGCATCTATACCGATCCGAAGAAGGAGCCGGTCGCGGAGAAGATGTTCCTGGTCGAGGATTTTGTGCCCGACCGCATCGAATTCGACATGACGGCAAAGGAAACGACGCTCGTTCCCGGCGAGAAGCTGCCGGTCGATGTCGACGGCCGCTTCCTCTATGGCGCTCCCGGCGCCGGGCTCTCGCTGGCGGGCGAGGTCAATGTCACGACGAAACGCAACTGGAAGACCTTTCCCGGATATCAGTTCGGGCTTGCCGAGGAAGAGAATACCGAGGCGACCGCCTTTGACCTGAACGACCTGCCGGTCACCGACGAAGAGGGCAAATCGTCCTTCGACATATCGCTCGACAATCTGCCCTCGACGACCAGGCTGCTCAATGCCCAACTCGTCGTGCGTATGACCGAGGGCAGCGGTCGCGCGGTGGAGCGCCGGCTCGATTTCGACGTCCAGCCCGACGGCCCGCGCATCGGTATCCGGGCGGCCAATTCGGACGGCTCGGTGCCGGAAAATTCGGTCGCGAAATTCAGCGTGATCGGTGTCGATCCCCAGGGTCGGAAGATCGACATGCAGGGGCTCAACTGGTCGCTGGTCAAGCTCGTGCGCAACTATCAATGGTACCGCGACGGCAGTTCCTGGCGCTACGAGCCGATCGACGTCACGCAGAAGGTGGCGGACGGCCATGTCGATGTCTCGGCCAGCGGCGAGGCATCGATTTCCGCGCCGGTCGGCTGGGGCCGCTACCGCATCGAAGTCGAGAGCCAGCAAGCGGACGGACCCGCTTCCAGCGTCGAGTTCGACGCCGGCTGGTATGTCGCCGCCTCTAGCACCGAAACCCCCGATGCGCTGGAGATCGCGCTCGACAAGGAAAGCTACGCGGCCGGCGACACCGCGCATCTGAAGATATCGCCACGGTTCGCCGGCGAGGTGCTCGTAACGGTCGGCGGCGACAGGCTGCTCGCCACGAAGACGGCTTCGGTTCCGGTCGACGGCGCGACGGTCGATATCCCGGTCGAGGGCGACTGGGGCGCCGGCGCCTATGTGACGGCGACGCTCTACCGGCCTGGCGAGGCGCAGGCGTCGCGCATGCCGATGCGCGCCATCGGCATCAAATGGCTGAAGGTCGATCCAGGCAAGCGCAAGCTCGATATCGCGCTTGAGGCGCCGGCGAAGATCGAGCCGCGCGGGCCGCTGACGATCCCCGTCAAGCTCGGCAATCTGACACCGGGCGAGGAAGCCTATGTCACGGTCGCGGCCGTCGATGTCGGCATATTGAACCTCACCCGCTACACGCCCCCCGACCCGGACGGCTGGTATTACGGCCAGCGCCAGCTCGGGCTGGAGATCCGCGACATCTACGGCAAGCTGATCGACGGCTCGGCCGGCATCATGGGCCGCATCCGCACCGGCGGCGACGGCGCGCAGATGGCGTCCGAAGGCTCCCCGCCGACGCAGAAGCTCGTCGCCTTCTTCACCGGCCCGGTGAAGGTCGACAATGACGGCCGCGCTGTCGTCTCCTTCGACCTGCCGCAGTTCAACGGCACCGTGCGGGTGATGGCGACGGCCTGGTCGAAGACGGCTGTCGGCCACGCGTCGAGCGACGTGATCGTGCGCGATCCGGTCGTCATCACCGCCGGCCTGCCGCGCTTCATGGCGCCCGGTGACAGAGCCAAAATGCGGCTCGACATCGCCAACACGGACGGCCCTGCCGGCGAATACACGCTGTCGGTGGAAAGCGGCGGCAAGGTTTCGGCCGGGCAGGCTTCCACGCAGAAGGTGACGCTCGCCTCCGGCGCGCGCTCAACGGTGATGGTGCCCCTGACTGCATCCGCAGCCGGCGATGCCGATATCCATGTGCGGCTTTCCCATGCGGACGGCCTGTCGGTCGAACAGGACCTGACCTTCCCGGTCCGGCCGGGACAGCTTCCAATCACGACAAGGCGCGTCATCAGCCTCGCCGCCGCTGGCGGCAGCCTGCGGATCGACAAGGAGCTTCTGGCGGCAAGCCTGCTCGACGGAGCGTCGGTCTCGATCGGCGTCTCAACCTCGGCGGCGCTCGATATCCCCTCGCTCCTGATGGGACTCGACCGCTATCCCTATGGCTGCGCGGAGCAGACGACCAGCCGCGCGCTGCCGCTGCTCTATGTCAGCCAGCTTTCGAAAGCGTCCGGCATGCCAGTCGGCCCCGACCTGCACAAGCGCATCCAGGACGCCATCTACCGGGTGCTCAACGACCAGTCGTCTTCCGGCAGCTTCGGCCTGTGGGGACCCGGCTCGGGCGATATGTGGCTCGACGCCTATGTCAGCGATTTCCTGACGCGAGCCCGCGAGCAAGGCTTCGACGTGCCGGATGTGGCGATGCGGCAGGCGCTCGACAATCTCCAGAACACGCTCTCCTACAACAACGATTTGAAAGAGCATTCGACGGAAATCGCCTATGCGCTTTACGTCCTTGCCCGCAACCACCGGGCATCCGTTGGCGATTTGCGCTATTACGCCGACACACAGATGAAGGCGTTCCGGAGTCCCATGTCCCGCGCCCAGATCGCGGCCAGCCTCGCGCTCTACGGCGACAGCCAGCGCGCCGGACGCGCCTTCGCATCCGCGTTCCAACTGGCACAGGTGCCGCCAACCGCGCTCGACAATTCGCGCGCCGACTACGGCTCAAGGCTGCGCGACAGCGCCGCCATGCTGGCGCTCGCGGCGGAGACGAAGCCGGCGCCCTCGCTGATCCCGGCGATGATCCGGCTTGTCTCGGCCGAGCGTGACGACAAGCGCACCATCGACTACCACACAAGCACGCAGGAGAAGGCGTGGCTGCTTCTGGCGGCCCGCGCGATCAAGGCGGGCACGGAGGCGATCTCGATCGACGTGAACGGCTCGCCGCATTCCGGCCCCTTTGCGGAGCACGTCGAAGGCGTAGAATTGCGGGATCATCCGATCGCCATCACCAATCGCGGCCACAAAGCGATCGACGCGGTGGTGACCACGGTCGCAGCACCCGCCGAGCCGCTTCCAGCCGGCGGCAACGGCTTCTCGATTACGCGCAGCTACTACACGCTCGCCGGGCAGGAAACCGATGTGACGGAGGCTGAACAGAACCAGCGCTACGTCGTCGTCCTCAAGGTGACGGAAGAGAATTCATGGCCCTCGCGCGTGCTGGTCACCGATCTTCTCCCGGCCGGTTTCGAGATCGACAATCCGAGCCTCGTCGGCAGCGCCCAGCTTTCCAATTTCGACTGGCTAGGCAACACCGAGGTGGCGCATAGCGAGTTCCGCGACGACCGTTTCGTGGCGGCTTTCGACCGTACCGGCTCCAGCAACGGCCGCGAGATGACGCTCGCCTATGTCGTGCGCGCCGTGACGCCGGGCGTCTATGTCCTGCCCGCAGCCAGCGTCGAAGACATGTACCGCCCGCAGTTTTCCGCCCGCACGGCCACTGGCAGGATGGAGGTGAAGGCGGCGCGGTAGAAAGGGACGTCGATATGCTTGGTCCCATCCACTCTGTCCTGCCGGAAGCGCTCATACGCAGCACCGTGTCACTGCCATGAAGCGACCGTTCAAATACGCCCTCTTCGCCCTTCCTCTCGCGGGCCTCCTCTGCGTCGGCGCATGGTTCGGCCTTGCCGCGCTCGACCGCGCCTATCCACCGCCGCTCGCAGAAGCGGGGCTGGTCTCCACCGAGGTGGTCGACCGCAACGGCGACCTTCTCCGTGCCTTCGCCACGCCGGAAGGCCGCTGGCGGCTGGCCACCCGGATCGAGGATGTCGATTCGAAGCTGATCGACATGCTGATCGCCTATGAGGACCATCGTTTCTATTCGCATCACGGGGTCGATGTCGCTGCGCTCTTGCGGGCCGCCGGGCAATGGATCCTCAACGGCCATATCGTCTCGGGCGGCTCGACGCTTTCCATGCAGCTTGCGCGTTTGATCGAACCGCGCGAGGAACGCTCCGTCTGGGCGAAGCTTGTCCAGATCGTCCGCGCCCTCCAGATCGAGCGGCGGCTGACCAAGGACGAGATCCTCGCCGACTATCTGACGCTCGCACCCTATGGCGGCAATCTGGAAGGCGTGCGCGCAGCCTCGCTCGCCTATTTCGGCAAGGAGCCGAAAAGGCTTTCGGTAGCGCAGGCAGCGCTGCTTGTGTCACTGCCGCAATCGCCAGAGGGCCGCCGGCCCGACCGTCATCCCGCTGCGGCGCAAGCCGCGCGTGGGCGCGTTCTGGAGCGGATGAAGGACGCGGGGATCATCTTCCCGCGCGAGATCGCGCTCGCCTCCACCGAGCCGATCCCGACGAAGCGCCGCCAGCTTCCGGCCCTTGCCGCGCAAGCCTCGGCCGACGCGATGCGCGCCGATCCGTCCGCTCGCCGTCTTCAACTCACCATCAAACGAAGCATTCAGGAAAAGCTGGAGACGGTAGCCCGCAACGCGGCTCGCAGGCTCGGACCGAAGGTCTCGGTCGCCATGATCCTCGCCGATGCTCCGACCGGCGATATCATTGGCGAGGTCGGCTCGGCCGACCTTTTCGACGCCCGCCGCGCCGGCTGGATCGACATGACGAATGCCGAGCGCTCGCCCGGCTCGACCTTGAAGCCTTTCATCTACGGGCTCGCCTTCGAAGAAGGTCTGGTCGCGCAGGAAACGATGATCGAGGACCGGCCGGCGGATTTCGGCGGCTACCGGCCGAAGAATTTCGACATGAGCTACCAGGGCAATGTTTCGATCCGGCAAGCGCTTCAGATGTCGCTCAACGTGCCCGCGATCCGGCTTCTGGATGCGATCGGCCCGCTGCGGTTGATGGCGCGTTTCCGGCGCGGCGGCGTTAATCCGGTCCTTCCTCGCGGCGAGACGCCCGGCCTTGCCATCGGGCTTGGCGGCGTCGGCATGAAGCTCAGCGACCTCGTCCAGCTTTACACCGCGTTCCCAAATGGAGGGCGCGTCACCGTGCTGCACGACAAGCCGCTGGACCGGCCGGCTTCCGCGACGCTGATGGAGCCGCAGGCCGCCTGGCAGGTGGCCGACATCTTGTCGGGCGTCCGACCGCCGGAAGGCTCGCGCGCCACCGGCATCGCCTACAAGACCGGCACCAGCTACGGCTATCGCGACGCCTGGTCGATCGGCTTCGACGGCCGCCATGTGCTGGGCGTCTGGGTCGGGCGGCCCGACGGCGGGCCGGTGCCCGGCCTGACCGGTTATGTCTCGGCCGCGCCCATCCTGTTCGACGCATTCGCCAAATCCGGCCTGTCGGTGACGCCGTTGCCGCGCGCGCCGGCCGGCGCGCTGCGCATGGCCCGTGCCGACCTGCCGGTGACGCTGCGCGATTTCACGCCGCCCGGCGAACTGCCGCCGGTCCATGGCACGCCCGAACCGCCGCCCCGGATCATCTTCCCGCCCGAGGGCGCGCATGTCGAGATCGGATCGGCGGGAGGCGGTGCCGCAACGCCTCTGGTCCTGAAACTGCAGGGCGGGCGGGCGCCCTTCCGCTGGCTCGCCAACGGCAAGCCGTTGCCCGAGCTTGCGCGCACGAGGGTCAGCCAATGGGTGCCGGACGGCGACGGCTATTCGACGCTGACCGTGATCGACGCGGTCGGGCGCGCGGCGAGCGTTTCCGTCTACGTCCAGTAGGGTTCGCCGGATGCGGCAACATGCGCGCCGCTTGTCAAACCCTTGTCGAATTCCAGGTGATAGAGTGAGCCATGGTCGATGACAGCCTCTACCCGGCAAAGGCGCGGGTCCCCTTTGCCGCGCGCTTCCACTGCTCGCGCGGTGAACTGATCGCCGACGGGGTCGTGCACGCGCTGGGCGTCGTATTTGCGATCTCCGCCGGGTCGGTGCTGCTGGCGCTTTCGGCCTTGCATGCCGGCCCGTGGGAATATGTCGGAACGATCGCCTACGTGGCGTCGCTCGTTATCGTCCTGTCGCTTTCGGCCGCCTACAATATGTGGCCGATCTCACCGATCAAGCAGGCGCTCAGGCGCTTCGACCATGCCGCGATTTTCCTGCTGATCGCCGGAACCTACACGCCCTTCTTCGTGCAGATGAACGATCCGCTGACGGCGCGCCTCATGCTCGGGCTCATCTGGGGAACCGCGGCGCTCGGCATCGCCATGAAGCTCCTCCTTCCGGGCCGGCTCGAGCGGGTCGCGGTAGTGTTTTATCTGGCAATGGGCTGGAGTGGCGCGGTCGTGTTCAATTCGCTGTCCGTGTCGCTGCCGCGCATGACGCTCTGGCTGATCGTGGCCGGCGGCATCGCCTACAGCGTCGGCGTGATCTTCCACGTCTGGCAGCGGCTGCGCTACCAGACGGCACTATGGCATGGCTGCGTACTCCTTGGCGCGGTACTGCACCTCGGCGCCGTCATGGACAGCCTGGTGATTTC
>JAKDNM010000172.1 GCA_030456445.1 Hyphomicrobiales bacterium | reverse complement strand
CTAGGATCAGTGAGCACCATGCGTGAATACAGGATCGCCGCGATCCCGGCCGACGGGATCGGGCCGGAGGTCATCGATGCCGGCATCGCGGTGCTCAAGGCGCTGGCCGGGCAGCGCGGCGATATCAGGCTGGATTTCGATCTCTTCGACTGGGGCACGGATTACTACAAGCGCCACGGTGTCATGATGCCGGCTGACGGGCTGGACCGGCTCCGAAAATTCGACGCGATCTACTTTGGCGCCGTCGGTGCCGTCGACGTGCCGGACCACGTGACGCTCTGGGGGCTACGCCTGAAGATCTGCCAGGGCTTCGACCAATATGCGAATGTCCGGCCGACCAGGATCCTGCCGGGGATAGCCTCGCCGCTCGGCGGCGTGCGGGCAGGGGACCTCGACTGGGTCATCGTTCGGGAAAACTCCGAGGGCGAATATTCCGGCGCCGGCGGGCGTGTCCATCAGGGCCTGCCCGAGGAAGTCGGCATGGACGTGGCCGTCTTCACTCGTGTCGGAGTGGAGCGCATCATGCGCTACGCCTTCCGGCTGGCGCAGTCGCGGCCGCGCAAGTTCCTGACCGTCGTGACCAAGTCGAACGCGCAGCGCCACGGCATGGTCATGTGGGACGAGATCGCCGAGAAGGTGTCGCGCGAATTCCCCGACGTGACCTGGGACAAGATGCTCGTGGACGCCATGACCGTGCGCATGGTGCTGAAGCCGCAAAGCCTCGATACGATCGTGGCCACTAATCTGCACGCCGACGTGCTTTCCGACCTTGCCGGCGCGCTCGCCGGCAGCATCGGCGTGGCGCCCACGGCAAACATCGACCCGGAGCGGCGGTTTCCCTCGATGTTCGAGCCCATCCACGGCTCGGCCTTCGACATTGCCGGCAAGGGTATCGCCAATCCGGTCGCGAGCTTCTGGACGGCCGCCGAGATGCTCGGCCATCTCGGCGAACGGGAGGCCGGGGATCAACTCATGCGCGCCGTCGAGCGCGTCTGCGAAGCCGGTATCATGACGCCCGATGTCGGCGGCAACGCGACGACGCGGGAAGTCACGGAGGCGGTCTGCAACGCTATAGCCGGCCGCAACATTCTGGACTGATGAACGGTAAAAAGAGGCCCGCGCTGCGGCGGGCCTCGAAGATCGGGGTGCTCACGCGGCCTGGTCGGTCGCGAGCGGCCGGGTCATGCGGCGGACTTCCTCATCCGTCAGCAGGCCGCCGGCGCGCAGCAGACCGGCGAAGCGGCCGTTCCGCGCCGCAAGTTCGTTGAAGCTGCCGGCTTCCACCAGACGCCCCTGATCGAGGAAGATCACGAGATCGGCGTCGCGGACCGTCGACAGGCGGTGGGCGATGATGAAGGTCGTGCGATTGCGCCTTATGTCGTCGATCGCGGCCTTCACGCGCTCCTCGGTTTCCACGTCGAGCGCGCTCGTCGCTTCGTCGAGCACCAGGATCGGCGCGTTCTTAAGGATCGCGCGGGCGATGGCGATGCGCTGGCGCTCGCCGCCCGAAAGCTGCGTGCCGCGCTCGCCGACGACCGTGTCGTAACCCTCGCTCTTGGCAAGGATGAAGTCGTCCGCGGCGGCCGCGGCGGCGGCGTCATGGATATCCTGGTTGCCGGCGTCCTCGTTGCCGACGCGGATATTGGCCTCGATCGAGCGGTTGAACATGCCGGCGTCCTGGAACACCGTCGCAATCGAATGGCGCAACGACTTCTTGGTGACGGTCCGCGTATCGGTTCCATCGATCAGGATTCGTCCCGATTTCGGTTCATAGACGCGCTGCAGGAGGTTGATCAGCGTCGTCTTGCCCGAGCCCGTCGGGCCGACGATCGCCACCGTCTGGCCGGGCTGGACGTCGAACTGGATATTGTGGACGCCCTGGCCGGAACTGGCGAACTCGTAGGAGACGTCCTCGAAGCGCACATGGCCCCTGACGTTCTCAAGCTGGATGGTTCCGTCGTTCTCGAAGACGGTCTGATCAATGGCCTCGAGCGCATAGAATTTCTCAAGCTTGGCGCGCGCCTCGAAAATCTGGTTCACGAAGGCGTTGATCTGGTCCAGGCGGCTGATGAGCAGCGTGGCAAAGCCCGTAAACGCGATGACGTCGCCAACCTTCATTTCACCACGGGTGACCAGATAGGCGCCGAGAAGCAGCACGACCATCATCGAGATCGTCGAGGCGACCTTGTTCATCGCGCTCGCCAGCGCCCACCAGTCGAGCACGGGATACTGCGCGTCGAGAAGCTTGCGCGCGAATTGCTCGAATGCGCGGGTTTCCTGCGCCACGCGGTTATAGCTTTGCAACACGGCGATATTGCCGATGGAGTCGCTGACATGGCCGAAAACGGCGTTGTGATGCGATTCCACCGCCGTCTGCCCCGCCTTCGTGCGGTGCATGACGACGCGGCCGGTAATGAAATAGAGAACGCCCAGCATGGCGAGCACGGCGGAAAGCCTCATGTCGAGCACGAGCGCGGTCGGGATCATGAAAAGCAGCGCGACGGCGGTCGACAGGTGCTGGCGCATGAACTCGAGCCACAGGCTGAACAGCGCGTCCATGGCGCGCACCAGCGTGTGGAGCACGTTCGAGGAGCCGTTGGCCTGATGCCAGGCAAGCGGCATGGTGATGATGCGTTCGAAGGAATTGCCCATCACCTCCAGCCGGCGCCTGTGCGCCAGCCGGTCGGCGCCGCGCGCCACCAGCACGAAGGCGAAGATATTGAAGACGCCGAGCGCCGCCCACATCAGGAGCGTGGAGGCTACCGGTTGGTGCTCGGACACGCCCTCGATGACCCGGCCGAACAGCACCGGCTCCGCCACCGTCACGAAAGCCAGCACAACGTTGGCGGAACAGATGAACAGGACCGGACGCTTGGCAGGCGCGAGATAACGCAGCGCCTTCAAGTAGATTTCGACCAATGACACTTCGCCTACTCCCCGGCTGGCGATAAGATTGTGCGCCGCAGCTTCCGAAGCACCGTGCCGGGCTCCGACGCAAGGGGAAAATGGAGATGGATGGCGACCGTTCCATGGCAAAAAGAACAATAGTTGCGCGGCAGATGTAATATTCCGTGATCAGCTAAGCTTTTGAGATAAAACAAAAACTGCGTCCGGAAGCCGCACTTTACAGGAGAGCCGCACCAAGCGGTGGCGGCGATTGCCCGTTTCCCGTCTAGCGGTTGCGTCCAACTCCTGCGTTCACTCGCCATCGACCGGAAATTGCCCTGAAAGGAAATGCCTGCCCTGCTGAAAAAATGCGCAAAAAGACATTCCGTTGCGTAAGCTTTTTGCAAGGCAGCCATGCATTTTTGATATGCCGTCCCCAGCGCCGAAAGAGGCGGGTTCCTTGCCGTGGCGGCTCGCTTCCGTCGCGGCGCGGTGCTAGAGGCACGGGCAAAAGGATTGGCTGCCGATGGCCGGTGTGGAACAATTGACGGTGGAACCGGACGAGGCGGGCATGCGCCTCGACCGCTGGTTCAAGACGCATTATCCGGGGCTCGGCTTCGGCCATCTGCAAAAGCTTCTGCGCTCCGGCCAGGTGCGCGTGGACGGCCGCCGCGCCAAGTCCGACACGCGCGTCGAGCCCGGCCAGACCGTCCGCATCCCGCCGCTGGAAACGGATCGCAATGAAGGGCAGGGGCTGACGGCAAAAACCATCCGCGGCCAGGACGACGGCGACGTGCTCGCCAAGATGCTGCTTTTCGAGGACGACAGGCTGTTCGTGTTCAACAAGCCCGCCGGGCTCGCCGTTCAGGGCGGGTCGGGCGTGACGCGTCATGTCGACGACATGCTGGAAGCATGGCGCAACAAGAAGGGCGAGAAACCGCGTCTCGTCCATCGGCTCGACCGGGATACGTCCGGCGTGCTGGTGGTGGCGCGCACGCGCCTCGCCGCCATGAACCTCGCCAAGGCCTTTCGCGAGCGCACCACGAAGAAAACCTACTGGGCGCTGGTCAAGGGTGTGCCGAAGAAGCGGGAAGGGCGCATCTCTTCCTGGCTGGTCAAGGAACCGGGTCCGGAGGGCGACCGCATGCGTGTCGCGAAACATGGCGAGACAGGTGCGGACCATGCGGTTTCCAACTATCGCGTGGTCGAGCAACTGGGCACTGTGCTGACCTGGCTGGAAATGGAGCCTTATACGGGGCGAACGCACCAGCTTCGTGTCCATGCAGCGAGCATCGGCTGCCCGATCATCGGCGACCCTAAATATTTCGAGGCCGACCAAAACTGGGATTTCCCCGGCGGCATCCAGAACCGCCTGCACCTCCATGCCCGCCGCATCATCATCCCGCACCCGAGCGGCAGCGGCGTGGTCGACGTCACCGCGCCGCTGCCGCCGCATATGGTGCAAAGCTGGAACCTGCTCGGCTTCGACGAGGCCAGCGCGGAGAGGCAGGGCTGAAGCGGCATCGGACCGCTCCTATATGCGGAAGGACCCGGCCGCTATTAACTGGAGATGCCCATGCGCGACTTGCTGAACGATATGGACGCGAGCCGCTATCTTTCCGATCCCGACCCGGTGAAGCGCGCGCGCAACCAGATGAAGGCGGCGCTGCCGAAGCGCTTCTACAAGGCGGTGGCGATTGCCGAAGACGAGGCCGGCCATGTCGTCAAGCTCGACGGCCGCTCCGTGCGCACGCCGGCGCGTTCCGTGCTGGTGCTGCCGAGCGCGGCCGCCGCGAGGCTGGTCGCGGACGAATACGCCGCGCAGGAAGAGCACATCGATCCCCTGACGATGCCCGTCACGCGGCTCGCCAACACGGCTTTCGACGGCGTATCTTCGGCGGCGGATGCGGTGCTGGAGGACGTGCTCAAATTCTCGACGAGCGATCTTGTCTGCTACCGCGCCGATGCGCCCGAGGCGCTGGTCGAACGCCAGGCCGAGGCCTGGGACCCGGTGCTTGACTGGGCACGCTCCGAGCTTGGCGCGCGTTTTCTGCTCGCCGAAGGGGTGATGCATGTGGACCAGCCGCGCGAGACGATCGGCGCGGTCGCGATCCATTTGCGCAAGCGCGCGGAGCCTTTCCGGCTTGCCGCGATCCATCTGATGACGTCGCTGACGGGCTCCGCGCTTCTGGCGCTCGCCGTCGAGGCCAAGGCGCTCGACGCCGAGACGGCGTGGACCGCCGCCCATGTCGACGAAAACTGGAACATCGAGCATTGGGGCGACGACGCCGAGGCGGTGAAGCGGCAGGCGAACCGCAAGCGCGACATGATCGCGGCAGTGGCAATGCTCGAAGCGCTCGACACTTGAAAAAGGCGATCGCTGGCGAAAATTGAATTCCGCTTACCCATGGGTTATATGGTGCGTGATGCGTGATGCTGGGTGAGCAGTAATGAGAACGACATTGGCGATTGATGACGATGTTCTGGTCGTGGCAAAGGCCATGGCGACTCAGCAGAATCGGCCTCTGGGAGAAGTGATATCGGACCTCGCCCGGCGATCGTTGGATCGGCCGAAGGTCAGTGGCGAGCGAAACGGCATACCGTTGCTGTCGCCGAAACCGGGTACGCAGGTGATTACCCTGGATATCGTCAATGCGCTGCGCGATGAACTCCCGTGACGTACCTTCTGGACGTAAATGTCCTGATTGCGCTCATTGACCCCGGCCATGTTGCTCACGAAGACGCACATCGGTGGTTCGCGACCACCGGCCGCTTCTCATGGGCGACATGCCCTATCACCGAGAACGGCGTCCTTCGTATAGTCGGCAATCCCCGATATCCGAATTCACCCGGATCGCCTGCTGTAGTTTCCGGCATCATTACTACGTTGCGTGCTCTTCCCGGCCATGAATTTTGGTCGGATGACATAAGCCTCGTTGATGCTCCCGGTGTCGACCCGGTGAGGATAATGACTTCAGGACAGGTCACGGATACCTATCTGCTCGCCCTGGCAAGTTGTCACAATGGGGAACTCGCGACGTTTGATCGCAAACTTGCCCCCTTCGCTGTCAAGGGCGGAAAGGCTGCGTTTCATCTGATCCCGGGCCAGCCGTCAGCCTAGCTCTGCAGCCTGAGCAGCACGGCGCCGGAGAGCGTTACGAAGACCGAGACGATCTTCGCCAGATTGACGCGCTCCTTCAGGAACAGCGTGCCGATGATGAGCGCGAAGACGAGGCTTGTCTCGCGCATCGCCGACACAAGCGCGATCGGGGCTTGCGTGAAGGCCCAGGTGACCAGCGCATAGGCGATGAAGGAGAGCGGCCCGCCGATCCACAGCGACCGCCGGCAATTTTTGAGCGAGACCGCGACGATATCGCGCCGGAACAGTGACATGCCGACACACATCATGGCGCAGTTCAGCAGGGCGGCGGTGCTGTAATAAGCGACACTGTTTCCGGCAAGCCGCGCGCCGATGCCGTCGTTCAGCGAATAAGCGGAGATGAAGA
>JAKDNM010000048.1 GCA_030456445.1 Hyphomicrobiales bacterium | reverse complement strand
CCGACTGCCTATTTGCCGACTGCCTATTGCCTCACCCTCTGATCGCTTCCACCAGCGTCTTGCCCAACTGCGCCGGCGAGGGCGAAACCCGGATGCCCGCCGCCTCCATCGCCGCGATCTTGTCTTCCGCCCCGCCCTTGCCGCCCGAGATGACGGCGCCGGCATGGCCCATGGTGCGCCCCTTCGGCGCGGTGCGGCCGGCGATGAAGCCGGCCATCGGCTTCTTGCGGCCCTTCTTTGCCTCGTCGCGGATGAACTGTGCGGCGTCCTCTTCCGCCGAGCCGCCGATCTCGCCGATCATGACGATGGATTTGGTCGCCTCGTCTGCCAGGAACATCTCTAGCACGTCGATGAACTCCGTACCCTTGACCGGGTCGCCGCCGATGCCGACGGCCGTGGTCTGGCCAAGGCCCTCATTCGTCGTCTGGAACACCGCTTCATAGGTAAGCGTTCCGGAACGTGAAACAACGCCCACCGAACCCTTCTTGAAGATGTTGCCGGGCATGATGCCGATCTTGCATTCGTTGGGCGTCAGCACACCTGGACAGTTAGGGCCGATAAGCCGCGCTTTCGACTTTTCGAGCTTCGCCTTGACCTTGACCATGTCCAGCACCGGGATGCCCTCGGTGATGCAGATGATCAGCGGCATGTCGGCCTCGATCGCCTCGATGATGGCTTCGGCGGCGCCCGCCGGCGGCACGTAGATGACAGAGGCCGTCGCGCCCGTCTGGTCCTTGCCTTCCGCGAGCGACGAGAAGATCGGCAGTTCGACCGCGTTGCCGTTGACCTTGCCCTGCCATTTCTGGCCGCCCTTGGTCGGATGCGTCCCGCCGACCATCTGCGTGCCATGATAGGCAAGCGCCTGCTCGGTGTGGAAAGAGCCGGTCTTGCCGGTCAGCCCCTGGACGAGGATTTTTGTGTTCTTGTCGACGAGAATGGACATCAATCAGTTTCCCTTCACCGCCTTCACGATCTTCTGCGCGGCATCGTCAAGATCGTCGGCCGAAATCACGTTCAGCCCGCTCTCGTTGATGATCTTCTTGCCGAGTTCGACATTGGTGCCTTCGAGCCGGACGACGAGCGGCACCTTCAGCCCGACTTCCTTGACCGCCGCGATCACGCCTTCCGCGATCACGTCGCAGCGCATGATGCCGCCGAAGATGTTGACCAGGATGCCCTTTACGTTCGGATCGGCGGTGATGATCTTGAAAGCGGCCGTCACTTTTTCCTCGTTGGCGCCGCCGCCGACATCGAGGAAGTTCGCCGGTTCCGCGCCGTAGAGCTTGATGATGTCCATTGTCGCCATGGCAAGCCCGGCGCCGTTCACCATGCAGCCGATATTGCCGTCGAGTGCAACATAGGCGAGGTCGTATTTCGAAGCCTCGATCTCCTTGGCATCTTCCTCGGTCGTATCGCGCAGTTCTACGATGTCGGGATGACGGAAGAGCGCGTTGTTGTCGAAGGAAACTTTGGCGTCGAGCACCCTCAGATGTCCGTCCTTCATGACGATCAGCGGGTTGATTTCGAGCAGGCTCATATCCTTGTCGAGGAAGGCGCGGTAAAGCACTGGAAACAGCTTCTCGCCGTCCTTCGCCGCCTCGCCCGAAAGCTTCAGCGCAGCGTTGATCTTCTCCACGTCGGAAGCGGTGACCGCGGCCTCCGGGTCGATCGCCACCGTGACGATCTTCTCCGGTGTGTCGTGTGCGACGGTCTCGATATCCATGCCGCCCTCGGTCGAGACCACGAAGGCGACGCGGCCGACCGTACGGTCGACCAGAAGCGACAGATAGAGTTCCCGCTCGATGTCGGCGCCGTCCTCGATATAGAGGCGGTTGACCTGCTTGCCGGCGGGGCCTGTCTGCTTGGTCACCAGCGTACGGCCGAGCATCTCGCCCGCGTTGGCGACGACCTCATCGATCGACTTCGCCAGCCGGACGCCGCCCTTGGCGTCGGGCGCAAGCCCGTTGAACTTGCCCTTGCCGCGGCCGCCGGCATGGATCTGGCTCTTCACCACATAAAGTGGGCCGGGGAGTTTCCTGGCGGCGGCTTCCGCCTCGCCCGCCTTGAAGATCGGCACGCCGTCGGCAACGGGCGCGCCATATCCCTTCAAAACCTGCTTCGCCTGGTATTCGTGGATGTTCATCCGCCCAATCCTGTTACTCGGCCATGCTACCCGGCCATGCTACTCGCCGCTACTCGACCTGATCACTTCTTGAGGTTCGGCGCGATGTTGGCGCAGGCCTCGCAGAGCGTCCGCACCGCCGCCACCGACTTGTCGAACATCTTCTGCTCGCTCTTGTTGAGGTCGAGTTCGATGACGCGCTCGATGCCGCCGGCACCGATCACGGCAGGAACGCCGACATACATGTTCTTGACGCCGTACTGGCCCGAGAGATACGCGGCGCAGGGCAGCACGCGCTTCTTGTCCTTGAGATAGGCCTCGGCCATGGCGATCGCCGAGGAAGCCGGCGCATAATAGGCCGAGCCGGATTTCAAAAGCCCGACGATCTCGCCGCCGCCCTTGCGCGTGCGCTCCACGATAGCGTCGAGCCTCTCTTTCGAGGTCCAGCCCATCTTGATGAGGTCGGGCAGCGGGATGCCGGCGACGGTGGAGTAGCGCGTGAGCGGCACCATATCGTCGCCATGGCCGCCGAGCGTCATCGCGCCGACATCCTCGACGGAGACCTTGAACTCTTCGGAGAGGAAATAACGAAAGCGCGCCGAATCGAGCACGCCGGCCATGCCGACCACATGCGTCTTGGGCAGCCCGGAAAACTTCTGCAACGCCCACACCATCGCGTCGAGCGGGTTGGTGATGCAGATCACGAAGGCCTTGGGCGCGTATTTCTTGATGCCGGCGCCGACCTGCTCCATTACCTTCAGATTGATGCCGAGGAGATCGTCGCGGCTCATGCCGGGCTTGCGCGGCACGCCGGCGGTGACGATGCACACATCCGCGCCCTCGATCGCCGAATAGGCGCTGGCGCCGGCGAATTTGGCGTCGAACCCCTCGACAGCCGAGGATTGCGCGATGTCGAGGCCCTTGCCCTGCGGAATACCCTCGGCGATGTCGAACAAGACGACGTCGCCCAGTTCCTTGAGGCCGATCAAATGGGCGAGCGTGCCGCCAATCATGCCCGAGCCGATGAGGGCGATCCGGTTGCGTGCCATTTCAGTCATTTCCCTTTCGCGTGAAGTGCCGGCCTAAGAAATAGCGGCCCGAGGAACAGCGTTATGACAGCCATGCCGGCCGGCGCCTGAAAACCGGGAAACGGCATCGCGACGGGCAGGAAAACTGCCCATTTCGGGGAAGCACATAAACTCGACAGGCGGATAACTCAACCTGAAATTTTCACCCCAATACTTTCAATCGGTTAAGTCACACGGGATTTACGTAAACGTAATATCTTTCACACCGCAGTCGGCCGAGGCAACAGTCTCGTCATCCTTTTGCGCCGTCTCCAGCCATTCACGGCTCTGCATCTCCGTCAACCGGGAGGCGGTGCGCTCGAACTCGAAAGCTTCCGTACCCATCTTGCCGGCATAAAGCTTTTCGGGCGCGGCCTCGGCGCTGACCACGATACGCGCATGACGATCGTAAAGCGTGTCGATCAGCAGAATGAAACGCTTGGTCTCGTTGCGGCGTGCCTGCTCCAGAACCGGAATATGGTCGATGAAGATCGTGTGGAAGCGCGCGGCGAGGGCGAGGAAGTCGCGCGCGCCATGCGGCTTTTCGCAAAGCTCGGCAAAGCTGAAGCGCGCCACGTCGCGCACCGCGCGCGACACATGCACGGTGCGGCCCTTGACGGTCAGGTCCACCGGCGTCTCGGAGTCGCCATTGGCAGCGATCTTCCAGGCTTCGTCCATCCGGCGGTCGGTCTCCGCGCCGAGCGGCGTCAGGTAGACCGGCAGGCGGGAAAGCTTTTCCTGTCGGTAATCGACGCCGGAATCGAGCCGCAACACCTGAACCTGCTCTTCGAGAAGATCGATGAACGGCAGGAAAAGCTGCCGGTTCAGCCCATCGCGATAGAGATCGGCAGGTGCGACGTTCGAGGTGGCGACAAGCACGACGCCGCGCGAGAAAAGGGCGGAAAACAGCCGCGACAGGATCATCGCATCCGCGATATCGGTAACGGTGAACTCGTCGAAACAGAGCACCCGCGCTTCCTCGGCGATCGCCGCAGCCACGGGAGGGATAGGATCGTCTCCCTTCGCCTCGCCCCGCTTCAGCGCCTTGCGGTGGGCGTCGATACGGTCGTGCACGTCGGTCATGAAATCGTTGAAATGGGCGCGGCGCTTGCGGCGCGAGGGGACAAGCTCAAAGAACATGTCCATCAGCATCGTCTTGCCCGTGCCGACGCCGCCATGGATGTAAAGGCCCCTGACCGGCGCGTTGCGGTCCTGCCGCCTGGCAAACAGCCAGCCAAGCGCGCTCGATTTGGCGGCCAGCCGGCTGGATGCAATTTCGCCGATCAACCGGTCGAGCGCGGCAGCCACCCTCGCCTGCGCGTCGTCGTGCCGAATCCCGCCGGCTTCAACAAGGGCGCGGTAGCGATGCGCAATAGACGGAAGCGCCGACGAGGCATCACGCAGGGACATGGGGATTATTCCGGAGGAAGCGTTCCGGTTGCTCTTGCGCTATCCGCCCGCCGCGATCAAGCCGTCGACCGCAATCCACACCCCACTGGCCACCCCCCCACTGCCGACACCCTATTGGCCAAGCGCCAGCGTGATGCCCTGGCCGCCATTGGTCTGGCCGTCGAAGCGCTGCCCTCCAGTAGAATAGAGCCCGGCGATCTGCATGCCGTTTTGATCGTAGAGCAGCAATTGCTTGCCCTTGATGTCCCAACCCTTGATGTTTTCGATCGGCGCGGGGCAGCGGAGCGGCGCCGCCCTGTAGTTCGAGCCGTATTTCGTCAGGCCCATCGCCACCTTGCAACTCTGGCCGGCAACAGAGGCCGTCCATACGCCCGACATGCCTTCCTTGGAGATATCGGGAGCATTGGCCGCCACTTGGTTGTTCTGGGCTTGTGTCGTTGCGCCGGGCGCAGTCGGAAACTGGTTGGGATTGCTCGCACCCGGAGGCGGCAACTGATTTTGCGAGACCGACGGCGTCGGCGTTGCCGGCAATGGCAGCGGCTCAGGCGCGTCGAGCCTGCCCACGCGTGAACTCTGGCAGCCCGCCACGGCAACAGCCAACAGGCACACGGCGAACAGGCCGGGTCTCGAAACAGTCATTACAATCCTCCGTAGGAGCGAATCCTCGTCCATGCCGTCCCGTCGCGATCACGACAGGCCGTTTCGGCCCTGGCACCTAAATTATGGCGCAGGCGAGGAGGATTCCAACTGCCCTTGGTTAAAATATGGTTGCCGCGCCCGTTACCAGGCCATTGATCCTGCTACCTTAGCGCGATACCGGGCACGAATACATAGGTATTTGGTCCCACCATATGCCCTCGCGCCATCCGTACGGCTTGTCGAAGCGCTGTCGTCGGGTATCTTCGCCCAAGTACACGGGTTTCAAGTACACGGGTTTGAAAAGCGAGGTAACCGGCGAGTAGCGATGACGGGCAATCCCTATTATTCCGGTCCGGCAAGCGACCATTTCGACGGCACCGTCTTCTTCAATCCGGACGGCGCCGCACCGCGCTCGTTCCGTGATCTCCTGAAATGGCAGTTGGGGCGCGGCCGCGCGAAATGGCCGGCCTCCTGGCCGAGCCCCGTCGAACCCGCGCGGCCGGCGGAACGACTCGACGGCAACCGCCTGCGCCTCACCATGGTCGGTCACGCGACCCTGCTCGTGCAGGTCGCCGGCCTGAACATCCTGACCGACCCGGTCTGGTCGGCCCGCGCTTCGCCCTTCTCCGCGCTTGGCCCGAAGCGCGTCAATCCGCCCGGCATCCGCTTCGAAGACCTGCCGCCCATCGACCTGATCCTCTTAAGCCACAACCATTATGACCATCTCGACGGCGCCACGCTCGCCCGGCTCAAGGCGGAGCATGATCCGCTTGTCGTCACCCCGCTCGGCAACGACGCGATTATCCGCCGCTACGCGCCCGCAATGCGGATCGAAACCGGCGACTGGGGCGATCGGCTGGAAGTCGGCGGCGGGTGCACCGTTCATTTCGAGCCCGCGCATCACTGGTCCGCGCGCGGCACGCGTGACCGGCGCATGGCGCTGTGGTCGGCCTTCGCGATCGCGACACCGGCGGGCAACATCTATCACGTCGGCGATACCGGCTTTCATGCCGGCCGCAATTATCGCTCGGCGGCACAAAGGCATGGCGGCTTCCGGTTGGCCATCCTGCCCATCGGCGCCTATGAGCCGCGCTGGTTCATGGAGGCGCAGCACCAGAACCCGCAAGAGGCCGTGGAGGGAATGCAACTCGCCCACGCCGCCTGTGCGGCAGGCCATCATTGGGGCACGTTTCACCTCACCAACGAGCCGATAACGGAACCGCAAGACAGGCTGCGCGAAGCACTCGATACCGCCGGCATGGCGCATGACCGCTTCCGCGCCTTGCGGCCGGGCGAAGTCTGGGACGTGCCGGAACCATGCAGCCTTTGCGACTAATCACTAATTTGCGACTAATCACTAAGTTGACATGGCGCGCCGATGAAACAATGGTGCGGACCATCCCATCGCGGATCGCGAATGAAACCAAATCTCACAAGACTCGATTTTATAAGGCCCCATCTCACAAGGGAGGAATAATAATGTCTAACAGAAAGACAAAACTGGCCTGTGCACTGCTCGCCGCCACCGCGCTTGCGCTCTCGTCGGGCATGGCATTGGCCAAGGACATCGTACTCGGCGCCTCGGTACAGCTCACCGGACCGTCGGCCAATACCGGCCGCTACTACAAGGACGCCTACGAATTCGCCGTCGACAAGATCAACGAGGCCGGCGGCATCAAGGTCGGTGGCGAACAGGTCAAGCTGGCGCTGAAGATCTACGACAACCAGTCCGACGTCAATTTGAGCGTGCGCCAGTACACGCAGCTCGTCTCGCAAGACAAGGTCGATTTCCTGCTCGGGCCTTTCGCGTCCAATTTCGCGCTGGCCGATTCCGCCGTCTCGGAGAAGTACCAGATCCCGATGGTTCAAGGCGGCGGCGCGTCGGACCAGATCTTCTCGCGCAACTTCAAATACATCTTCGGCACGCTGGCGCCGGCGAGCAACTATTTCGGCTCGACCGTCAACATGCTGAAGGAGCTCGATCCGGCACCGAAGAAGGTGGCGCTGCTGTATGCCGACGACGCCTTCGACGTTTCCGTCGCCAAGGGCACGCGCGAGCTTCTGAAGAAGGCCGGGCTCGATACGGTGATGGACGAGAAGTACAGCTCCAACGCGAGCGACTTCAATTCGCTGCTCTCGCAAATCAAGAGCAACGGCGCAGAGGCGGTGCTGGTCGCCGGTCACGAGACCGAGATCCTGAACTTCGTGCGTCAGGCCAAGAGCCTCGCCGTCGCACCGAAGATGTATTCCTTCACCGTCGGCGTGCCGAGCGAGGATTTCCGCAAGGCTCTCGGCAAGGATGCGGATTACGCCTACGGCATGACCGCATGGCTGCCTTCCGCCGACAACAAGGACAAATGGTTCGGCGACGCGGCGCAGTTCGCCGAAGCCTACAAGGCGAAATACGGTTATGAGCCGGACTATCACGCCGCATCCGGCGTGGCCGATGTCGAGGCCTTCGCGCAGGCGATCGTGGATGCCGGCGGCACCGACAAGGCCAAAGTCCGCGATGCGCTGGCCAAGCTCAGCCTCGACAGCCTCTATGGCAAGATCGCCTTCGCCGAGAACGGCCAGATCGACCTGGCGCAGACGGTGATCCAGGTCCAGGACGGCAAGGTCGCGGCGGTCTACGGTGCCAAAGGCTTTATCGAGAAGCCGAAATACCCGATGCCGGCCTGGGACAAGCGCTGAGAAAAACGCTCGAAAACGTTGCCATCCCGTCCTTCTCCCCGTATTGACGACAACGGGGAGAGGGCGTCCCTGACTTCGCTTTCGCGGCGGACGGGAGAGGCGCCGGTATCAAAAGACGGTCGAGCCGAATCGGCGAAAGGGGAGGGGACTGCTTGGATCTGCTCGCGCAAGTCCTGATCAACGGCATCCTTCTGGGCGGGCTCTACGCGATCATGGCGCTGGGGCTCGCGCTCGTCTGGGGCGTGCTCAACATCGTCAACCTCGCCCACGGCGCCTTCATCATGCTGGGCGCCTATCTCGCCTGGCATCTCTATCACTATCTGGGCATCGACCCGTTCCTCGGCCTGCCGATCACGGCGATCGTCATGTTCGGTGTCGGCTATGCCGTGCAGCGCGGCATACTGAACCTCATCGTGCGCGCGCCGATGTTCAACACGCTTCTGATCACCTTCGGTATCGAAGTGGTGCTGACCTACCTGGCGCAGCTTGCCTTCTCAGCCGATTTCCGCACCATCAACCCGTCCTACGCGGGCTCCAACATTGCGGTTGGCCCGGTCGTCATCCCGACCGTACGGCTGGCGGCGTTCGGCGTCGCCATCGCGCTCACGGTCGCGATGTGGCTCTTCCTGCTCAGGACGAAACTCGGCCGCGCCATCCGCGCGACGGCGCAAAACCTCGTCGCAGCCCGGCTCTACGGCGTCGAACCTCGGCACCTCTACGCCATGACGTTCGGCATCGGCATCGGGCTCGCCGGCGTCGCCGGCGGTCTCTACGGCACGGTCTCGCAGATCAACCCCTATATCGGCGCGACCTTGACCGCCAAATGCTTCGCCATCGCCATCATCGGCGGCCTCGACAACCCGCTTGGCGTGATCGTCGGCGGACTTGTGCTCGGCATCATCGAATCGCTCGCCATCCTCTATATCGGCGCCACCTTCGGCGATGTCGCGAGCTTCGGCGTGCTGGTTCTGGTGCTTATCGTCCGGCCGAGCGGCCTTCTCGGGAGGACGGCATGAGCATCTGGACACGCATCGCGATCGCCGTCGTAATCGTCGCCATCCTCGCGGCCCTGCCATGGTTCGGCTCGGACGTGGTCGTGCAGTTCGGCATCTCGACCCTTATCCTCGCCGTGCTGGCGCAAGGCTGGAACATCATCGGCGGCTATACGGGATACGCCTCCTTCGGCAATTCAACCTTCTTCGGCCTCGGCGCCTACGGCGTCGCCATCGCCATGGTGCAATGGCACCTGCCGTTCTGGGTCGGCATGGTCTTCGGTGCGGCCATGGCGGTAGCCTTCGCCATCCTGCTCGGCCTCCCCGTGCTTCGGTTGAAGGGCCACTATTTCGCCATCGCCACGCTGGCCTTGGCGCAGGTGGTGGCTGCGATCGTCTCCAACATACCGCTCTTCGGCCAGAATATCGGGCTGGTGCTGCCGCCGCTCAACAATGACGCGATGTTCTACGAACTGGCGCTTGCTCTTCTAGTGGCGGCCACGCTCACCGTCGCGTGGCTGACGCGCAGCCGCTTCGGCTTCGGCCTCATCGCCATCCGCGAAAACGAGGAGGGCGCGGCCGTGATGGGCGTCAACACGACGCTCTACAAGGTAATGGCGTTCGCGCTTTCGGGCCTCTTTTCCGCGCTTGCCGGCGGCATCCAGGCCTACTGGATCACCTTCCTCGACCCGGCCAGCGCCTTCGACATCAGCCTGAACGTCAAGATGATCATCATGGCCGTGTTCGGCGGTCCCGGCACGATATTCGGGCCGGTGGTCGGCGCCTTCGTGCTGTCGGCCATCTCCGAGGTGCTATCGAGCGAGATCACCAGCGTCGCCGGCCTGTTCTTCGGCATCGTCGTGGTCGCCGCCGTCGTCTTGATGCCGCGCGGGCTCGCCGACATCATCCGCCACTTCCGCACTTCCGGCTGGCGCTATTTCATCCAGAACGTCAAGGCGCACCGCATATGAGCGCCATCCTGGAAATCGATCACGTCACCCGGCGCTTCGCCGGGCTGATCGCCGTCAACGATGTCTCGTTCACGCTGAACGAAGGCGAGATCCTCGGTGTCATAGGCCCGAACGGCGCCGGCAAGACCACGCTGGTCAGCCTCATCAGCGGCACGCTTGCGCCGAGTTCGGGCGACATCCGATTCCAGGGGCATTCCATCACGGCGTTGCCGGCCTTCCGTCGCGCCCGGCTGGGCATCGGCCGCACCTTCCAGATCATGCGCCCCTTCCCCGGCCTGTCGGTGCTCGACAACGTCGCCGTCGGCGCTCTTTTCGGCCACGGCAAGGGGACGTCCGACCTTGAGGAGGCGCGCAAAAAGGCACGCCGCCATCTCGAATTCGTCGGCCTCGACCGCTTCGCCGACCAGCGCGCCGACGAACTTGGCGGCCCCGGCCGCAAGCGGCTCGAACTCGCCAAGGCGCTTGCCATGGAGCCGAAGCTGCTTTTGTGCGACGAGGTGATGGCCGGCCTCAACCATGTCGAGATCGACGAGGTGATCGACGTCATCCGCAAGGTGCGCGATTCCGGCATCACCATCCTCGTCATCGAGCACGTCATCAAGGCGATCAAGAGCCTCTCCGACCGGCTGCTGGTGATCCACCACGGCGAGAAGATCGCCGATGGCGAGCCAGACGCGGTCTTGTCCGACAAGACGGTGGTCGAGGCCTATCTCGGCAAGAGGCGGGCATGAGCGCGACGGAGAAAAGCGCCGACGGCGCGTTGCTCAAGGTCTCCGGTCTCGGCGCCGGCTATGGCGGCATGCCGGTGCTTCACGACGTTTCGCTGGAGGTGCGCCCGGCCGAGATCGTCGCCATTGTGGGCAGCAACGGCGCCGGCAAGACCACCATGCTGCGCGCGCTGTCGCGTGTCATCGCGGCGACGGGCCACATCGAGTTCAAGGGCCGCGACTTGGTGCCGGCGACGCCCGACGAGGCGTTCGGCGCCGGTCTGGTGCAGGTGCCGGAGGGCCGCCAGCTCTTCGATCGCATGACGGTCGAGGACAATCTCCTGATGGGCGCCTACCGCCGCGCCGACAAGGCGGGCGTCGCCGAGGATCTGGAGCGCATGTACGGGCTCTTCCCGCGCCTTGGCGAACGCCGGCGGCAGCTTGCCGGCTCCATGTCAGGCGGCGAACAGCAGATGTGCGCCATGGCCCGCGCCCTTATGGCGCGGCCTGTGCTCCTGATGATCGACGAGATGAGCCTCGGCCTCGCGCCGGTGGTGGTCGAGCAATTGATGCAGGTGCTGGCGAAAATCCGCGACGAAGGCGTGACCGTCCTTCTGGTCGAGCAGGACGTGCACCTGGCGCTTTCCGGCGCCGATCGCGGCTATGTCATGGAGACCGGCCGCATCGTCCACGAAGGTCTGGCCAAGGACCTGATCGACGATCCGGAAGTCCGCCGCGCCTATCTCGGGCTCTGACGGCCCGATACTGGTAATCGGAAGGCTTTTCCGCCATATAGGCCCCGAAAGCTGATGAGGCCGCAGGACGGCATGGAAAAGCGCGTCGAATTCGCCAGGATGAACGGGCTCGGCAACGAAATCATCGTCGCCGACATGCGCGGTCGCGCCGATAACATCGCGCCGGAAGCGGCGATTGCGCTTAACGCCGACCCGGCGATGAAGTTCGACCAGATCATGGCGCTCCACGACCCACGCACGGCCGACACGGACAATTACGTATCGATCATCAATTCCGACGGCAGCCCGGCGCAGGCCTGCGGCAACGGCATGCGCTGCGTCGTGCAGGCGCTGGCCGCCGAGACCGGGCGCAAGGACTTCCTCTTCGAGACGGTCGCCGGTATCCTCGACGCGCACGAGCATCCTGACGGGCTGATCTCCGTCGACATGGGCAAGCCGCGTTTCGGCTGGCAGGAGATCCCGCTGGCGGAAGAATTCCGCGACACGCGCATGATCGAGCTTCAGGTCGGGCCGATCGACCAACCTGCCTTGCATTCGCCTTCGGTCGTGTCGATGGGCAATCCGCATGCTATCTTCTGGGTTGAGAACGATGTCTGGTCCTACGCGCTCGACCGCTTCGGCCCACTGTTGGAAAACCATCCGATCTTCCCGGAGCGCGCCAACATCTCGATCGCGCAGGTAACCGCGCGCGACGCCATGACCATCCGTACCTGGGAGCGCGGCGCCGGCCTGACCAAGGCCTGCGGCTCTGCCGCCTGCGCCGCCGCCGTCTCCGGCGCGCGCACCCGCCGCACCGAGCGGACCGTCACGGTGACCGTCCCCGGCGGACCGCTCCTCATCGAATGGCGCGACAACGACCACGTCGTCATGACCGGGCCGGCCGAGTGGGAGTTTTCCGGCACCCTCGACCCCTCTACCGGCCACTGGATGCGCGACCAGCGGGGCGCGGCCTGATGGCTGACGCTGGGCCCGAACGTCCGGACAGGCTGGAGGTCGTCACCTTCGGCTGCCGCATGAATACCTATGAATCGGAGGTCATGCGCCGCGAAGCCGGCACGGCAGGGCTGGCCGAACTCGCCGGCGGCGCGGTGGTCTTCAACACCTGCGCGGTGACCTCTGAAGCCGTGCGGCAGGCCAAGCAGGCGATCCGCAAGGCAAGGCGCGAGCGGCCGGATGCGCGCATCATCGTGACCGGCTGCGCCGCGCAGACCGATCCCGCCGCCTTCGCCGCCATGGACGAGGTCGATCTCGTCCTCGGCAACGAGGAAAAACTTGCGGCGCACAATTACCGCGCGCTGCCCGATTTCGGCGTCAACGACACCGAGAAGGTGCGCGTCAACGATATCATGAGCGTGAAGGAAACCGCCTCGCATATGGTGGACGCCATCGAGGGCCGAGCTCGCGCCTTCGTGCAGGTGCAGAACGGCTGCGACCATCGCTGCACCTTCTGCATCATTCCTTACGGGCGCGGCAATTCCCGCTCCGTGCCCATGGGCGCCGTGGTCGAACAGGCGAAGCGGCTCGCCGGCAATGGCTATGCCGAGATTGTGCTGACTGGCGTCGACATGACGAGTTACGGCGCCGATTTGCCAGGCAAGCCGCGCCTTGGCCGACTGGTGCGCACGATCCTGCGCCAGGTGCCGGACGTTCGCCGGCTGCGCCTCTCCTCGATCGATTCCATCGAGGCCGACGAGGAACTGGTCGAGGCGGTCGCTACCGAAAGCCGGCTGATGCCGCACCTGCACCTGTCGCTGCAGGCCGGCGACGACATGATCCTGAAGCGCATGAAGCGCCGCCACAGCCGAGACGATTCAATCCGCTTTTGCGCCGAGATGAGGCGGCTTCGCCCCGATATCGTCTTCGGCGCCGACATCATCGCCGGCTTCCCGACCGAAACCGAGGCGATGTTCGAGAACTCGCTGGCGATCGTCGAGGAATGCGGGTTGACACATCTCCATGTCTTCCCCTTCTCGCCGCGCGAAGGAACGCCCGCCGCCCGCATGCCGCAGGTGGCGCGTGCCGTCGTGAAGGAGCGCGCGGCCCGTCTGCGCAAGGCGGGCGAACGCGCCTACCGCGCGCATCTCGACCGGCTGGCCGGCAGCCGGCAGTCGATCCTGATCGAACATGACGGCATCGGCCGCACTGAAGGCTTTACGTTGGCCGCGATTGACGCCGGCGCGCCGGGCGAAATCGTGGAGGCTATGATTTCCGGCCATGACGGCTCGCGCCTCATCGCGCGCGTGCCCGCGGCTCAGGCAGCCTGAGCGGAAGGCGATATGGCATTCGGATTCATCAAGAAGGTCTTTTCCTTCGGCAAGAAGCAGGTCGAGGAACGCCCGGCGGAAGACGAGGCGCTGCCGCCGCTCAATCTCGACGCGCTGGAGGGTTTCAAGGGCGGAAAACCGGAACAGCCGGTTGCCCGCGACGCTGCCGCCGAACCGGAGACCGGCCCGCAACCGACACCGCCCCCCGAGCAAACTCCCGCGCCCCAGCCGGCGCCTGAGACGCCACCAGTTCCCACGCCTGAAATTCCGTCCGAACCGGAGCCCAGGCCAGCACCTGAAGTGCCCTCGGAGCCTGTGCCGGAAGAGCCCAGCCCCGCACCGCAGGAAGTGCCGGTCGAGCCAGCGCAAGAAACTGCTCCAGAACCGGAAACTCCTGTTGAGCTGGAACCGGCCGCACCCCAGCCTTCGCCGGAAGTGCCGACTGAGCCTATCCGGGAAGAGCCAAGGCCCGCACCGCAACAGGTGCCACCAGAGCCGGAGCCCTCTCCGAAGCCCGAGATTCCGCCCGCGTCGACATTTCGACCGGCGCCGGAGTCTGTCCCGCAGCGGCTTGAACCAACACCACCGGAACAGACTCTTCCTGAGCCGGCCGAGCCGAAGCTAAGGTCACAGCCAACGCCCGAGGCTCCACCGGAGACAACGCAGCCTGCGTCTGACGAAGCTCCTGCCGTGCCGGAGCCGCCACAGGAAAAACCGGGCACAGTCAAGGCACCCCCTTCTGCCCCTGCGGAGCATCTCCCCGTCGAGGCGGCGGAAGAGGCAGCGCCCGTTCCTCCACGCAAGCCGGAAGGAAAGATATCCGTCGCCAGGGCGGTGGAGCGGAAGCAGGAGCCTGAAAAGGCGGCGGAGCCCGCTCCCGCACCGCGCCAGTCATGGTTCCAGCGCATGCGGGCCGGCCTGTCGCGGTCCTCGCGCGAACTTTCGGGCAACATCGCCGGCATCTTCACCAAGCGGAAGCTGGACGAGGATACGCTGCAGGACCTCGAGGACGTGCTGATCCGCGCCGATCTCGGCGTCGAGACGGCAATCCGCGTCACCGACGCGCTGGCGTCGGGCCGTTACGGCCGCGACATCTCCGATGCAGAGGTGCGCGGCGTCATGGCGACCGAGATGGAGAAGGTGCTTGCGCCGGTCGCGCTGCCGCTGGAACTCGATCTGTCGGTGAAGCCGCATGTCATCCTCGTCGTCGGCGTCAACGGCACCGGCAAGACGACGACCATCGGCAAGCTCGCCGCCAAGCTGACCGCCGGCGGCCTGTCGGTCATGCTGGCGGCCGGCGATACGTTCCGCGCCGCCGCGATCGAGCAGCTCAAGATCTGGGGCGAACGCACGAACTCTCCGGTGATCGCCTCGAAACTCGGCGCCGATGCCGCCGGCCTTGCCTACGACGCCTTCGAGAAGGCGAAGGAGGCCGGCAGCGACGTGCTCATCATCGACACGGCCGGCCGCTTGCAGAACCGGACCGAACTGATGGCGGAACTGGAAAAGATCGTCCGCGTGCTCGGCAAGCTCGACCCCGAAGCGCCCCACACTGTCTTGCAGACGGTGGATGCGACAACGGGGCAGAACGCGCTCAACCAGGTCGAGATCTTCCGCAATGTCGCCGGCGTCAACGGGCTGGTACTGACCAAGCTAGACGGCACGGCGCGTGGCGGCATCCTCGTCGCCATCGCAGCCAAGCATAGATTGCCGGTCTACTTCATCGGCGTCGGCGAGCAGGTGGACGATCTGGAGCCATTCTCGGCAAAGGAATTCGCAGACGCCATCGCCGGCGTGGCGTGACTGGCGAAACCACGGCGAAATTGTCATTGTGCTGGCCTTCGCCACAATCCTCGGCTACGGGCGGGCACGTCGGTCGTTTAAAACTCTCAGGCAAACTCTCAGGCACTGCATTCATGGCTGAACCCATCATCGAACGAGCCCCCGGCGATCCGCTGCGGAAGAAAATCCATCCTGGCCTGAAATTCGCGCTGGAAATGGGGCCGCTCATCGTCTTCTTCCTCGTCACCTACAAGGGCGATTGGCTGACGGGCCTGTTTCCGGTGCTGGGCGAGATCGGCAAGCCGATCTTCATCGCCACCGCGCTTTTCATGGTGATGAGCATATTGGCGCTTGCCGCCTCGTGGATATTGACGCGGACGCTGGCGCTGATGCCGCTGGTGTCGGGCGTAGTGGTACTGTTCTTCGGCGGGCTCACGCTCTGGCTCCACGACGATACCTTCATCAAGATGAAGCCGACGCTCGTCTACGCACTCTTCGGCGGCCTGCTCCTCGGCGGGCTCGCCTTCAACAAGGCGCTTCTGGGCTATGTCTTCGACCAGGCCTTCCAGCTTGATGAGGAAGGCTGGCGTAAACTCACCTTCCGCTGGGGCCTGTTCTTTCTCGGCTGCGCCGTGCTGAACGAGATCGTCTGGCGGACGCTCGGCCACATCTATCCGCCGGACCTGGCCGACAAATACTGGGCCGGCTTCAAGCTCTTCGGCTTCACCGCCCTCACCTTCCTCTTCATGATGACGCAGATGCCGCTGATCGCGCGGCACTCGCCGGAGGAGAAGACCGAGGAATAGGCCCGGCGTTTTCGCCGTTCCCTTGTCTTCAGCCATGCACCGGGATCAATACTGCATTGCAGCATAGAATGTTGCAATGCAGGATAATCAAGCCATCTTTATGGAGAACCCAGGGAGGAAAACCAGGGCAGCCGCCAAGACGGCGCCGTGAACAGGAGACCTCCGATGATCTTCGACACCATGATCTCCCGTACCAGGGACCGGCTTGCCAAACGCCGGCGCTACAACGAGCTTGTCTCGGAAATCCTTTCCCTCTCGGACAGGGACCTTGCCGACATGAACGGCAACCGTGGCGAGATGCTGTACCACGTCCGCAGGCAGATCTACGGCTGAACAGCGCCGGAGCCGGCGACCCACTTGATCCAGCGGCCATGATAGTCGCAATCGGCAAGGTGCCTGGTTTCTCCACCGGGCCAGCTAGTCAGCGAAAGGGTCGCGTGCCGGGCCTTGGGAGCCGACGGCTCCATGCGGAGCCAGGCGAGAGGTGAACTTTCGGTCGCCTCCGTGCCGGCTTCGTGCATCGAGTTCTCGATAGCGGATCTGGTCGCTGCGGGCATGTATTGCCACATGATCGAATGAAACAGAATGAAGGCCTGGCCGGGCACACGCTCGGTCAGGCCTTTCTTTACGAACCCGGCGGCATCGGCGGTAACGACGCGGACGGGAAATTGCTTCGCGACACGGATTGCCGCGTCGAGCCGTTCCAGCCGCATCGTCTGATCCGCCCAGATATAGGATCGCAGGCCGAGGACCCTCGCCGGGTCGGTGAGATCGACGGGGGCGATGTCACAGCCCTCTCGGTTGGCGATGGAGAGCGTGGTTCCGAGTGGCGGCGGGTTTCCTCTTGGTTCCGGCGTCAGTTGCACTGGCGAACCCTCATCCCCCCATTCAAGCGGACCGTAGCGATAATGGAATCGGTCGAAATTGAGATTGAGCCCGGCGCTCGACCCGATTTCGCGGATGGCAAGCGGGAGGTCGTATTTGCGGGCAACGAAGAGGAAACCGGTGAGCAGCATGCCCGAGCGCGCGATCTCGTTGGTCTGCGGCGGCGAGGCCATCGAGCGCAGCAGCGTGGCGTCATACCTTTGAAGCGTGGCAGCGAGCGTCCGCCGCAGCCTGCCGTCATCGGCTTCGTTCGGCGGATAGGCGGCGGCCAGTTCCTTGTCGGCGCCCGAAAGCACCAGCGCATGCAGGCCACCCGCGAGCCTGAGCGACAATGCGTCGGCGCCAGGGTCTCCCGGCCAGCCGAGGATGCACTTTCCCGTCTCGGTGCGTGCATCGAGCACCGAAATCGTCGCCCGGCATATCCGTGCGGTGAAAGGTGAACCGAGCGCTTCGCACGCCTTCGCCTGTGCCTCGAAATGCGCGGCGATCCGATCGTTCATGACGGGCATCCGGGGTGAAAAAAATCCCTTTTCCCGATCGTAGAAGCGGGAATTGACACTTACGAGCCGCCAGCCGCCTTCTCGATCGCCGGCATCAACTCTCCAGCGACCGATTGCGCGGTGAACGGACCGACATGCTTGTATAGAATGCGCCCGTCCTTGCCGACCAGATAAGTCTCCGGCACGCCGTAGACGCCCCAGTCGATCGCTGTGCGGCCGTTCTCGTCTACGCCGATGGCGGCGAAGGGATTACCCATCTCGCCGAGGAAGCGCAGCGCGTTTTCGGGCTTGTCCTTGTAGTTCAGCCCGGTGAGTCGGAAGCGCGGATCGCCTTTCAGCGTCATCAGGAGCGGCTGCTCCTCGCGGCAGGGCGCACACCATGACGCCCAGACATTGACCAGCGTGACACGGCCCTTGAAGTCGGCCGAAGCGAGGCCCGGCAGGTCGCTGCCGGCAAGCGGCGGCAAGTTCGTCGCCGGCGCCTCGCGCCCGATCAGAACGGAGGGCACGAAGGAACTGTCCTCGCCCGAGCGGAGCTGGATGAGGAAGATCGCCGCAAGGCCGGCGAAGACGACGAGCGGCAGGATGGCGAGCCAGCTTCGCCGCCTTTTCGCTGGTCCGTTCTCCACGCTCACGCTTCGCTCTTGTCCCGTGCCGAGCGGCGGCGCACGCCACTTGCCTCGAGCCCGGCTATGTCGCGCCGCCGCGCCCGCCCGTCGAGCAGGATCCACCCGATCAGGCCGGCGATAACGATCGCCGAGATACCGTAGGCTGTGGCGACGAACCAGGGATGGTCCATATCAGGCCCTGTCGGCGCTGCGGGCGGCGAGGCGCCGCATGGTGACGACGCGGCGCCTGAGGATTTCCGTGCGCATGGCCGCCATGTGCAGCGTGAAGAAAAGCAACGTGAAGCCGACCGCCATCACCATCAGCGGCCACAGCATGCTCGTTGCGATGGCCGGCCCGTCGAGGCGGAAGACGGACTCGCCCTGATGCAGCGTGTTCCACCAATCGACGGAGAATTTTATGATCGGGATGTTGATGAAGCCGACAAGCGTCAGCACCGCCGTGGCGCGCGCGGATTTCTGCGGGTCGCCAAGCGCCCGGGTGAGCGCGATCAGGCCGAGATACATGAGGAACAGGACGAAGACCGAAGTGAGCCGTGCGTCCCACACCCACCATGTACCCCACATCGGCTTGCCCCAGATGGAGCCGGTGACCAGCGCCAGGAAGGTGAAGGCCGCGCCGACCGGCGCCGCCGATTTCAGCGCCACATCGGCCAGCGGATGCCGCCATACCAGCGTGCCGAGCGCCGAGACCGCCATCAGCGTGTAGCAGAGCATGGCAAGCCACGCGAAGGGCACGTGGATGTACATGATGCGGACCGTCAGGCCCTGCTGGTAATCCGCCGGCGCATTGAAGCTCGCCCACAGGCCGATAGCGAGGATGACGGTCGACAGCCCGGCCAGCCACGGCACCAGCCGATCGGCCAGCGCCATGAACCGCGTCGGGTTGGCGAGGTCGCTCCAGCGCCCCGTGCCGATGGTGGTGTCGCTCATGCCCGAAACATAACCCGGACGAGACCGAACGGCAATCGACCGGCCGTATGCACTCTGTCGCACGAAGGCGCTTGTCCCACCCTGGCCATGTGCTACATATATAGCACATTTACCCGGATCGGGAGACCGTTGGTGACAGTGACATCGAAGATTCGCCGTCAGGGTGGGGCGGCCGTAATGACTATACCGCCGGCGCTGCTCAAACTTATGGACGCTGGCGTTGGAACCCAGATGTCCCTGAGCGTCGCCGAAGGCGAGTTGATCGCGCGGCCCATAAGTTCATTGAAGAAGCGCTACTCCGTCGCCGAGCTGTTGCAAGGAGCCGAGGCCGTTGCGGAGTTGAACGCCCAGACCGCTTGGGCGCGTGACGGCAATCCCATGGGCCGTGAACTGGGCTGATGGTCCGCAGCAACGTTCCTCGCCGCGGCGATATCTACTGGATCGATTCCAATCCGGTTTCCGGCCGGGAAATGAAGGACCGGCATCGTTTCGTCGTCATCACCCCAAGCGAGATCAACGCGCTGGGAGTCTGTATGACGGTCCCAATTACCACCGGCGGCGCCTTTACACGCAATGTCGGGCTCGCCGTCTCGATCACGGGGCACGAAACGAGCGGCGTCGCGGTCTGCAATCAGGTGAGGAGCTTCGATATCGAGGCTCGCACTCGCTCAGGATCGGCGCGCTTTGTCGAGAAGCTCGATCAGCCGACGACCGATGAGATCGTCGCCCGCGTCCTCAGCGCGATTGATCCAGCCCCATGATTGGAACCCATGATTGGAACAACGGCATGGCGTTGATCCAACAGGAAGCAGCAATTCCGGCGAACCTGCCTCAGGCCGGGATCATCGCGTTTTCGAGCGTTACCAACTGGTGCAGGAATTCCTCGAGCTTGGTCCGGTGCTCGGGGCTCTCCGCCTGCGGGATGGCGTCTCTCGTCTCCTGGACGCGGCGGCCGAGGTCGGCGCGGTCGAGATCGTTCTCGTGCACGGAAAACTCCGCCAGCAGCGTGCAGGAATCCGGCAGGATGTCCACGAAGCCGCCATAGACCACGTAGCGCTCGGTACGGCCGTCCGTGGTCTTCACGGTGATCAGCCCCGGCCGCATCGTCGTCATGACCGGCATATGGCGGGCAAGCACCGTCATCTCGCCCTCCTTGCCGGGGACGATGACGGACTCGACTTCCTCCGAAACGAGGAGCCTTTCCGGCGAGACGAGTTCGAACTTGAAGGATTCAGCCATATCGTTCCCGGCAGTCGGAATTCGGCAATCGGCAATCGTGCTGCCCGTCCATCTTCCCGACTGCCTACTCCCTACTGCCCACTGCCGTAATTACGCCGCTTCCGCAGCCAGCTTCTCGGCCTTCTCGACGGCTTCCTCGATGGTGCCGACCATGTAGAACGCCGCTTCCGGCAGATGGTCGTATTCGCCGCTGCACAGGCCCTTGAAGCCCTTGATGGTGTCGGCGAGATCGACCAGCTTGCCCGGCGCGCCGGTGAACACTTCGGCCACGAAGAAAGGCTGCGACAGGAAGCGCTCGATCTTGCGGGCGCGCGCCACCGTCATCTTGTCCTCTTCGGAAAGCTCGTCCATGCCGAGGATGGCGATGATGTCCTGCAGCGACTTGTAGCGCTGCAGCGTCGACTGCACGAGGCGCGCCGTCTGGTAGTGCTCCTCGCCGACGACCAGCGGGTCGAGCATGCGCGAGGTGGAATCGAGCGGATCGACGGCCGGATAGATGCCCTTCTCGGCGATCGAGCGCGACAGCGTCGTCGTCGCGTCCAGATGCGCGAAGGACGTCGCCGGCGCCGGGTCGGTCAGATCGTCGGCCGGCACATAGATGGCCTGCACCGAGGTGATCGAGCCCTTGGTGGTGGTGGTGATGCGCTCCTGCAGCGCGCCCATGTCGGTGGCGAGCGTCGGCTGATAGCCCACGGCCGAGGGGATACGGCCGAGAAGCGCCGACACTTCCGAACCCGCCTGGGTGAAGCGGAAGATATTGTCGACGAAGAACAGCACGTCCTGGCCCTGGTCGCGGAAATATTCGGCAACCGTCAGGCCGGTCAGGCCGACGCGGGCACGCGCACCGGGCGGCTCGTTCATCTGGCCGTAGACGAGCGCGGCCTTGGATCCTTCGCCGCCGCCCTTCTTGTTGACGCCCGATTCGATGAACTCGTGATAAAGGTCGTTGCCCTCGCGGGTACGCTCGCCGACGCCGGCAAACACCGAATAGCCGCCATGCGCCTTGGCGATGTTGTTGATCAGTTCCTGGATGAGCACGGTCTTGCCGACGCCCGCACCGCCAAACAGGCCGATCTTGCCGCCCCTGGCGTACGGAGCCAGAAGGTCGATGACCTTGATGCCGGTGATGAGGATCGCCGCTTCCGTCGATTGCTCGACATAGCTTGGAGCCGGTGCATGGATGGGGCGATATTCGGTGGCCTCGACCGGGCCGGCCTCGTCGACCGGCTCGCCGATCACGTTGATGATGCGGCCGAGCATCTCCGGCCCGACCGGCACGGAGATCGGCGCACCCGTATCGCTGACCGGCTGACCGCGGGTCAGGCCCTCGGTCGTATCCATGGCGATGCAGCGCACCGTGTTCTCGCCCAGATGCTGTGCGACTTCCAGCACCAGCCGGTTGCCGCCATTGTCGGTCTCGACCGCGTTCAGGATGGCCGGCAGCTTGCCTTCCTCGAAAGCGACGTCGACGACGGCGCCGATGACTTGGGCAACCGTGCCGGTCGCGATGAAGGCCGACTTGCGCACCGGCGCCGACACCTTTTTCTCGGCGGTCTTGGCGGCGGTCTTCGGAGCGGCCTTTGCCGCAGCCTTGGGAGCCGCTTTCACGGTCGCTGCCTTGGGGGCTGCCTTGGGAGCAGCTTTCGTCGCCGCTTTAGGGGCGGCTTTGGCGGCGGTCTTCGGAGTCGCTGCTTTGGCCATTGTCTAACCTCTTTCCTGTTCGTCTAGAGCGCCTCGGCGCCCGAAATGATTTCGATCAGTTCCTTGGTGATCTGCGCCTGGCGCTGGCGGTTGTAGGTGATCGACAACCGGTTGATCATGTCGCCTGCGTTGCGCGTCGCGTTATCCATCGCCGTCATCTTGGCGCCCATCTCACCGGCCGCGTTCTCCAGCAACGCATGGAAAATCTGTACAGCGATGTTGCGCGGTATGAGGTCACCGAGGATTTCGCCTGCGTCGGGCTCGTATTCGTAGATCGCCCCGTCCGTCCCCGCATCTTCCTCGGCTGCGGCTTCGGTCTTCAGCGGGATGAGCTGGTGCGCCGTCGGGATTTGCGAAATCACCGACTTGAACTGCGAATAAAACAACGTGCAGACGTCGAACTCGCCGGCATTGAAAAGCGCGATCACCTTTTGCGCAATCGCGTCGGCATTGGCAAAGCCGATCTGCTTCACCTCGCGCAGGTCGACACGGTCGATGATCATCGGGCTGAAATCGCGGCGCAGAATGTCGAAACCCTTCTTGCCGACACAGAGGATCTTGACCGTCTTGCCCTCGGCCAGAAGATGCCGCACATGATCGCGCGCCAGCCGCGCGATCTGGCTGTTGAAACCGCCGCACAGACCACGCTCCGCCGTGCAGACGACCAGAAGGTGGACGGCGTCCTTGCCGGTGCCGCCCATCAGCGCCGGCACGTCCGAGCCGGGGTTGATCGTGCGCGTGACATTGGCGAGCACCGTCGCCATGCGCTCGGAATACGGCCTTGCCGCCTCCGCCGCCTCCTGGGCACGGCGCAGCTTCGCCGCGGCGACCATCTGCATCGCCTTGGTGATTTTCTGCGTCGCCTTTACCGAGGCGATACGGTTGCGAAGGTCCTTGAGTGACGCCATGCCCGAAACCCGTCCTTAAGCGTCAGGCGAAGTTCTTGGCGAAGGCGTCGATCTGGGCCTTCAACTTGTCGCGCAGACTGTCGGAAAGCGCCTTCTCCTTGCGGATCGCGTCGAGCACGGCCTTCCCATCCGAACGCATATGGGCAAGCAAGCCCTGCTCGAAACGGCCGACATCGGCAACCGCAAGCTTGTCGAGATAACCGTGGACGCCGGCGAAGATCACCGCGACTTGCTCTTCCGTCTTGAGCGGCGAGAACTGCGGCTGCTTCAAAAGCTCGGTCAGGCGCGCGCCGCGATTCAAGAGGCGCTGAGTCGCCGCGTCGAGGTCGGAGCCAAACTGAGCGAAGGCCGCCATCTCGCGATACTGCGCAAGCTCGCCCTTGATGGAGCCGGCGACCTGCTTCATCGCCTTGATCTGGGCGGCGGAGCCGACGCGCGACACCGACAGGCCGACATTCACGGCCGGGCGGATGCCCTGGAAGAACAGGTTCGTCTCAAGGAATATCTGGCCGTCGGTGATCGAGATCACGTTGGTCGGGATATAGGCCGACACGTCGTTGGCCTGCGTCTCGATGATCGGCAGCGCGGTCAGCGAACCGCCTCCCAGCTCGTCGTTCATCTTGGCGGCGCGTTCGAGCAGGCGCGAATGCAGGTAGAAGACATCGCCCGGATAGGCCTCGCGTCCCGGCGGGCGGCGAAGCAAAAGCGACATCTGGCGATAAGCCACGGCCTGCTTGGAAAGATCGTCATAGCCGATCAGCGCATGCTTGCCGTTGTCGCGGAAATATTCGCCCATCGTACAGCCGGCGAACGGCGCCAGGAACTGCATCGGCGCCGGATCCGACGCCGTGGCCGCCACGATGATCGAATATTCGAGCGCGCCGCGCTCTTCCAGCACCTTGACGAACTGCGCCACCGTAGAGCGCTTCTGGCCGACGGCGACATAGACGCAATACAGCTTGGCGCTCTCGTCGTCCCCGGCGTTGAGCGACTTCTGGTTGAGAAAGCTGTCGAGGATGATGGCGGTCTTGCCGGTCTGGCGGTCGCCGATGACCAGTTCGCGCTGGCCGCGGCCGATCGGGATCAGCGCATCGATCGCCTTGAGGCCGGTCGACATCGGCTCGTGCACCGACTTGCGCGGGATGATGCCGGGCGCCTTCACGTCGACGCGCTTGCGTTCCTTCGCCTTGATCGGACCCTTGCCGTCGATCGGATTGCCGAGCGCGTCGACGACGCGACCGAGAAGCTCCGGCCCGACCGGCACGTCGACGATGGCGCCCGTGCGCTTGACCGTATCGCCTTCCTTGATGTCGCGGTCGTTACCGAAGATGACGACGCCGACATTGTCGCTTTCGAGGTTGAGCGCCATGCCGCGGATGCCGCCGGGGAACTCCACCATCTCGCCGGCCTGGACGTTGTCGAGGCCGTAGACCCGGGCGATGCCGTCACCGACGGAGAGCACCTGGCCGACTTCCGTGACTTCGGCCTCGCGACCGAAATTCTTGATCTGATCTTTCAGGATTGCGGAAATTTCCGCGGCACGGATATCCATCAGCCGACCTCTTTAAGTGCAAGCTTGAGCGAATTCAGTTTGGTTCGAAGCGAAGTATCTATCTGGCGCGAGCCGATCTTGACGATCATGCCGCCGAGGAGCGTGGGGTCCACCGAAACGCTGATCGCGACATCCTTGCCCGCGATCGATTTCAGCGCCGCCTTCAATTCCTTTTCCTGCACCGGCGACAGACTGTGCGCGGAAGTGACTTCGCCGGCCACCTCGCCGCGGGCTTCCGCCGCGATCTGGCGAAACGCACGGATCATTCCCGGTATCGCGAAAAGCCGGCGGTTCTTCGCCACGACGCGCAGGAAATTACCGGCGAGACCGGTGATCTTCGCCTTGTCGGCGATGGCGGAAATGGCGTGAAGCTGGTCCTTGGCGGAGAATACGGGGCTGGAGATCAGCCGCTTCAGGTCGTCGCTGCCGTCGAGCAATTCCTCGAAACGCCCAAGATCGGCCTCGATTTTGGCGATGGAATTTTCCTGCCGGGCAAGCTCGAAAAGCGAGCCCGCATAGCGCTCTGCGACACCTGATATGAGCGAACCGGACTGTGCCACGGACAGTTTTTCTCTCGGCTGGCTGTCAGGATCTTGCGCGCCAGCTATAAAACGCGGCTAAATCCTTGACTTTGTTGATATTTCACGACCGTGCGAATGAACATGCCGCATCCCCCGATCGAATGTTGCCTGCCGTCTAGCACAGGCTATTCCGACTCGCAACACTGTGCGCTCCCGCACTTTGGTAAGGATTGTCGCAGTGCCGCGCAGCCGCCGCTCGATGAGTTTTTACGCTATCAGGCCGAAGGCGAAGAGAAGGGGCAGCGCCGCGAGCACGACTTCCACAACCAACAGCACGAGATTGTAGAGCCTGCCCCCGCCATCCGACAGCATCGAGACCAGCCGGCCGAAGGCCGTGAACGCCCACGAGAAGCCGAGCGCCATATAGATCAGCGGTTGCGCGAGCAGGATCGCGGAGAGCCCGAGCCCGAGATAGAAACCCGCCACACGGCCGCGCACTTCCGCCAGCGCCTGTGGATATGTCGGCGCGGTCTGCAAGCGCAACGCTTTCAACCCCGTACCCCCGGCGAATAGAAAAAAGACGCCGAGCAGCACCGTTGCCGCAGCCGAAATCCAGGCCAGCCATTCGCCCTGGCTCATCGGCCACGGAAAGGAAAGCTCCATGGAAATCCCCTCGAAACATCCCCGCACGCATTGAAGGGCGCGAGCAGGCGAAGTCAAGCGCGATCTCCTGCCGGGACCGAAGCATCCGAGGTAGCCGTCAATCGGACAAGGACCCCGGCACCGATAACCGCTACCCCTTTGCGCCGCTGGCCCGGCGATATTTCACAGAAAACTCTGCGGGTCGATGTCGACCTGAACGCGCAGCGAGCCGCGCGGCCTCGGACCCGCCGCGAGCATGGAACGGACGAAGCCCTGCATGTCGGTGCCGCGTTCGCCATGGACGAGCAGGCGGAAGCGATGGCGGCCCGCGAGCAGCGCCAGCGGCGCTTCGGCCGGTCCGAGCACTTCGATGCCCGAGGCGGTAGGTGCTGAGCGGCGCAACGCCCGCGCATGGGCTTCGGCCTCCGCCCTTGTCGCCGCGCTGACGACGATGCCGGCGAGCCGTCCGAACGGCGGCAGCCCGGCCGTCCGCCGCTCCGCGATCTCACGATTGTAGAAGGCCTCGGCATCCCCGGAGACGATCGCCTGCATCACCGGATGATCCGGCTGGTAGGTTTGCAACAGGCCGAGGCTCTTCTTGCCCGTACGCCCGGCGCGGCCGGTGACCTGGCTTAGAAGCTGGAAGGTGCGCTCGGCGGCGCGCGGATCGCCGTTGGCCAGGCCAAGATCGGCATCGACCACGCCGACCAGCGTCATGTCGGGGAAATGATGGCCCTTGGCGACGAGCTGCGTGCCGATGACGATATCGGCCTCGCCCTTGGCGATCGCCTCCAGTTCCAGTCTCAGCCTTTTCACGCCGCCCATCAGGTCGGACGAGAGCACGATGGTGCGTGCCTCAGGAAATTTCGCATCGACTTCTTCCGCGATGCGCTCGATGCCCGGCCCGCAGGCCACCAGATGGTCGAGCGTTCCGCATTCCGGGCATGCTTCCGGCCTTGGCTCGGCATGGCCACAATGGTGGCAGACGAGTTGGCCCCGAAACCGGTGCTCGACCAGCCAGCTCGAGCAATCGGGGCACTGGAAGCGGTGCCCGCACACACGGCACAGCGTCAGCGGCGCATAGCCGCGCCGGTTCAGGAACAGAAGCGATTGCTCGCCGCGTCCGAGCGTCTTGCCGACCTCCTCCAGGAGCGCCGGCGACAGGAAATTGCCGCGTGCCGGCGGCGAGCGGCGCATGTCGATGGCGTGGATGTCTGGCATCGGCGCCTCGCCGAAGCGCGCCGGCAGGACGAGGCGTTCATAGCGGCCCTGCTCCGCGTTGACGCGGCTCTCGATCGATGGGGTAGCCGAGGCCAGCACCACAGGAAAGCCGCCGATATGGCCGCGCACGACCGCCATGTCGCGGGCATTGTAGAAGACGCGGTCCTCCTGCTTGTAGGCCGGGTCGTGCTCCTCGTCGACGACGATCAGGCCGAGTTCCC
>JAKDNM010000171.1 GCA_030456445.1 Hyphomicrobiales bacterium | reverse complement strand
GATTTCGAATCGCTGCGCGCCATGATCATCGCCCGCCGCCACTTGCTGCCCAAGCGGCTGGCGCAGGTTGCGGCGCATACGCTGGACAGTCCCGACGAGATCGCCTTCGGCACCGCGGCAAGCGTCGCGGCGGCGGCCAATGTGCAGCCATCGACGCTGGTCCGCTTCGCCCAGCATTTCGGCTTCGAAGGCTTTTCCGACCTCCAGCGCATCTTCCGCGACCGGCTGAAGGAGCGGACCAATTCCTATGAGGAGCGCCTGGCGACGCTGCGGGCCGGGGCGGGCGCGGGGTCGCATGAGAGCGCCGTCCTCGACGGCTTCCTCGATGCGGCGCGCCGTTCGCTCGACAAGCTTTCGCATGCGATCGAGGCGCCGAAGCTTGAGCGCGCGGTCGCGATCCTCGGTGACGCGCGCACCATCCACCTGATCGCGCGCCGCCGCTCCTATCCGATCTCCACCTACATGGCCTACGCCTTCGGCAAGCTTGGCATTCCCTGCACGCTGGTCGGTTCGCCGCTCGGCATCGATGCCGAGATGCTGGCAAACGCAGGCGAGGGGGATGCGGCGCTGGCCGTCAGTTTCTCGCCCTATGCATCCGAAACGGCGGAATATGCGCGCATCCTCGCCGGGCGCGGCGTGCCGGTGATCGCCATCACCGACAGCGCCTTTTCGCCGCTTGCGGGTTGCGCGACGGAGTGGTTCGAGGTGGCGGAGGCCGATTTCGCCGGCTTCCGCTCGCTTTCCGCGACCATGGCGCTGGCCATGGCGCTGACCGTCAGCGTCGCCGAACGCCGGGCGGAACAGGCTGCCACAGAAAAGGAATAAATATTCTATATTGACTTGAGCATGGAATTTACGTTTCATATTGACGGCGACGCCATACCGTTGCACAGCTTTGCAAAACCAGCAATTCCCGGAGGAGCACATGGCCAGGGCTGAAGCCCCGAACGGGCAGGGGCAACTCGATGTCATCACCATCGGCCGCGCCTCCGTCGATCTTTACGGCCAGCAGATCGGCTCCCGCCTCGAAGATAGTACCAGCTTCGCCAAATCGGTCGGCGGCTGCCCCGCCAACATCGCCATCGGCACGGCAAGGCTCGGCCTGAAATCGGCGCTGGTCACGCGCGTCGGCGACGAGCAGTTCGGTCGCTTCATTCGTGAGCAGATGGTGAGGGAAGGGGTGGAAACCGCTGGAATCATTGCCGATCCCGCCCGGCTGACGGCGCTTGCCTTCGTTTCGGTCGAGAACGACAAATCCTTCCCGCTGCTCTTCTATCGCGAGAATTGCGCCGACATGGCGCTTTGCGAGGACGATATCGACGCGGCGTTGTTTTCGCGGGCCCGCGCAATCGTCGTCACCGGCACGCATTTCTCCCGGCCGAACACCGATGCCGCGCAGAAAAAGGCGATCCGCCTCATGCGCGAGAAGGGCGGCAAGGTCGCCTTCGATATCGACTATCGCCCGAACCTGTGGGGCCTTGCCGGCCATGCCGCCGGCGACGAGCGTTACGTCAAGTCCGACCGGGTCTCGCAGCACCTGAAAACCGTGCTGCCCGACTGCGACCTCATCGTCGGCACGGAAGAGGTGGTGCTGATCGCGTCGGGCGAGGACGATCTCCTGAAGGCACTGAAGACGATCCGTGCGCTCTCCAATGCCGTCATTGTGCTGAAGCGCGGCCCGATGGGCTGCATCGTCTACGAAGGCGCCATCCCCGACGATCTTGAGAAGGGCATCATCGGGCAGGGTTTTCCGATCGAGGTCTATAATGTGCTCGGCGCCGGCGATGCCTTCATGTCGGGCTTCCTGCGCGGCTGGCTCGGCGGCGAGGATTTTGCCACCGCCGCGACCTGGGCCAATGCCTGCGGCGCCTTCGCCGTGTCGCGGCTGCTCTGCTCGCCGGAGAACCCGACCTTCGAGGAACTGCGATATTTCCTCGATCACGGATCGAAGCACCATGCGTTGCGCAAGGACGAAGCGATCAACCATATCCACTGGGCGACGACGCGGCGTGGCGACGTTCCGCTGCTGATGGGGCTTGCCTGCGACCATCGTTCCCAGTTCGAAGAGATGGCCGTCCGCCTCCGCGTCGATCCCGAACGGATATCGGCCTTCAAGGTGCTGGCGGTGAAGGCTGCGGCGCAGGTGTCCGAAGGCCGCCACGGCTACGGCATGCTGATCGACGAGAAATATGGTCGCGAGGCCTTCTTCGAAGCGGCGAAGCATGGTTTCGACTGGATCGGCCGCCCGGTCGAACTGCCGGGCTCACGGCCGCTCCGCTTCGAATTCGGGCAGGATATCGGCTCGCAGCTTGTCGAGTGGCCGGTGACGCACACGATAAAGTGCCTGTGCTTCTACCATCCCGACGACCCGGCCGCGATGAAGGAGGAACAGCAGCAGAAGCTCGTTGCGCTCTTCCAGGCGTCGCGCAAGGTCGGCCGCGAATTGCTGATCGAGATCATCGCCGGCAAGAACGGCCCGCTCGGCGACGACACGGTCGCCAGCGTGCTCGAGGAACTCTACGCGCTCGGCATCAAGCCGGACTGGTGGAAGCTCGAGCCGCAAGCCTCGAAGGCGGCGTGGAAGAACATCGAAGCGTCGATATCGCGCAACGATCCGTGGTGCCGGGGCGTGGTATTGCTCGGGCTCGACGCGCCGGCCGCCGATCTCGAAACGGCCTTTTCGGCGACCGCCGATGCTCCTATCGTAAGGGGGTTCGCGGTCGGCCGCACCATCTTCGCGCATGCGGCGGAGGAATGGCTGGCCGGACAGATGGACGACGAGGCCGCGATCGCCGACATGGCCGGTCGCTTCGGCCGCCTGACGAAAGCATGGCTTGCCGCCCGCAAGCACGAAGCGGCTTAGCGGGATCGCCGGCGAAGGGTGGGCTGGAAGGAAGAAAGATGACCAAGAAAATCCGCCTGACCATGGCACAGGCGCTCGCCCGCTTCCTGACGCGCCAGATGACCGAGATCGCAGGTGAGAAGGTGCCGCTTTTCGGCGGCGTATGGGCGATCTTCGGGCATGGCAACGTCGCCGGGATGGGCGAGGCGCTTTATCAGGTGCGCCGCGATTTGCCGACCTACCGGGCGCATAACGAGCAGGCGATGGTCCATGCGGCGATCGGCTTCGCCAAGGCGAATTTCCGCCACCGCATGATGGCCGCGACCAGTTCTATCGGCCCCGGCGCGACCAATATGGTGACGGGGGCCGCGCTCGCGCATGTCAACCGCCTGCCGGTGCTGCTTTTGCCGGGCGACGTGTTTGCGAGTCGCGTTCCCGATCCGGTGTTGCAGCAGGTGGAGGATTTCGGCGACGGCACCGTCTCGGCCAATGACTGCTTCCGGCCCGTTTCTCGCTATTTCGACCGCATCACGCGGCCCGAGCAGATCGTGCCGGCGCTGGCGCGCGCCATGGCCGTTCTGACCGATCCGGCCGAATGCGGGCCGGTGACGCTGTCGCTTTGTCAGGACGTGCAGGCGGAAGCCTTCGATTATCCGGAAAGTTTTTTCGAGGAGCGGCTGTGGCTGCCGCGCCGGCAGCGGCCGGACGAGCACGAATTGCAGGCGGCAGTCGAAGCGCTGCGCAAGGCGAAGGCGCCGCTCATCGTCTCCGGCGGCGGCACGCTCTATTCGGGCGCGTCGGCCGCGCTCGAGGTGCTGGCCGGAAAGTCCGGCATTCCCGTCACCGAGACGCAAGGAGGCAAGTCGAGCCTGCCCGACGGCAATCCGCTCAATATGGGCGCGATCGGCGTCACCGGAACGTCGGCCGCCAACCGGCTGGCCGAAAAGGCCGACGTGGTGCTGGCCGTCGGCACGCGATTCCAGGATTTCACCACCGGGTCCTGGGCGCTGTTCCACAACCCGGACAAGACCATCATCGGGCTCAATGTGCAGTCGTTCGATGCGTTCAAGCATCGTGCGCTGCCGCTGGTCGCCGATGCCCGTGTCGGGCTGACCGAACTTGCCGAGCATCTGGGTGGCTGGGCCGCACCTTCCGCCTGGACCGCGGATGCGAAGAAGGGCAAGGCCGAATGGCGGAAGGCCGCCGATGCCGTCACCGCGCCGACCAACGCGCCGCTTCCCTCCGACGCACAGGTGATCGGAGCGGTGCAGCGCGCCATGGGCGACGGCATCGTGCTTGTCCATGCGGCCGGCGGCCTGCCGGGCGAACTGCACAAGCTTTGGCGGGCAGACTGGCCGGGCTCCTATCACGGCGAATACGGCTATTCCTGCATGGGTTACGAGATCGCCGGCGCGCTTGGCGCCAAGATGGCGCGGCCCGATGAGGAGATCGTCGTCATGCTCGGCGACGGCTCCTACCTGATGATGAATTCGGAGATCGCCACATCGGTGATGCTCGGGCTGAAGTTGACGATCGTGCTGCTCGACAATCGCGGCTTCGGCTGCATCAACCGGCTGCAGATGGCGACCGGCGGCGCCAACTTCAACAATCTGTTGAAGGATACGCGCCATGACGTGTTGCCGGATATCGATTTCGTCAAGCATGCCGAGGGGCTCGGCGCGCTGGCGGAGCACGTATCCTCGACCGGCGATCTCGAAGCGGCGCTGAAGCGGGCGCGCGCCAGCGACCGCACGACCGTCATCGTCATCGATACCGATCCGCTCGTTTCCACCGAGGCCGGCGGGCACTGGTGGGACGTCGCCGTGCCGGAAGTCAGCGTCCGCAAGGAGGTCAACGCCGCGCGCAAGGCCTACGAGAAGACGCGGCAGGCGCAGAGCGTCGGGGATTAGCTGTTACCCACCCGACAAGGGGAGGCAAGAATCTGGAGAACGACATCTTGAAAGCCAAACTGGGCATGTCCCCCATCGCATGGTGGAACGACGACCTCGTGGAACTCTCCGACGACGTTTCGCTGGAGGAATGCCTGCGCCAATCGCGCTCGGCGGGTTTCACCGGCATGGAGAAGGGGCGGCGCTTCCCGGACGATCCGGATGTGATGCTGCCGATCCTCAAAAAGGCCGACGTGACGCTTTGCGGCGGCTGGTTCTCCGGTACGCTGACGATCGAGGACCTGTCGGCCAACAAGGACCGCATCCGGCCGATGATCGAGCTTTTCAAGGCGGTCGGCGCGCCCTGCATCGTCTATGGCGAGGTCGGCCGTTCCATCCAGGGCGACCGCGCCAGGCCGCTGGCGCAAAAGGCCGTCCTCTCGGATGACGAGATGAAGGCCTACGCGCGCAGGATGACCGAATTCGGCGAATGGTGCGCGGGCGAGGGGATGCCGCTCACCTATCATCACCACATGGCGGCGGTTGTGCAGTTCGAGCATGAACTCGACGTTTTCATGAACCATTCGGGCGAGGGCATTCCGCTGCTGCTCGACGCGGGCCATCTGGCCTTTGCCGGTGGCGACGTGCTGCGCGCCATCGATCATCACCACAAGCGCATCAGCCACGTCCATGTGAAGGATGTGCGCATGGCGGTGATAGACGGGCTGGACTGGAAGAAACAGTCATTCCTCGACGCCGTGGCGCTGGGCGCCTTCACCGTGCCGGGCGACGGTTCGCTCGATTTCGATGCCATCGTGCAAAAATTCGCCGATTACGGCTATGAAGGCTGGTTCGTGGTCGAGGCCGAACAGGACCCGAAGAAGAATCCGCCCTTGAAGATGGCCCAGATCGGTCACAAGGAACTGATGCGGGTGATGACCAAAGCGGGCTATGAGGTCGAGACGCAAGGATTTCCGAATTAGTGGGATTCCCGAACTGACGAAATCGCTGATCGAGAGGCCGTGCTGAGATGTTGAAATCGGACGCCGACCATCCCTTCTTCCGGCCGCTATGGCGGCGGGTGGCCGTTTTCGTGGTCTGCCTGGTCTGGGCGGCTCTGGAATTTTACGGCGGCTCGCAAAATTGGGGCGTCATAGCCCTGGGGTTCGCCGGTTATGCCGCATACGTCTATCTCTTCCGCTACGCTCCGCCGGACGAGACCAAGAGCCCGCCTGTCGAAGAGGAATAGTTGAATGCCGAATTTGCTGGTGAAGCCGAACGGGAAGCAGGGCCGCGTGACTCATGTCACGCCTGAAAGCGCCGGCTGGACCTATGTCGGTTTCGACCTTTTCCGCCTGAAAGCCGGCGAGACGGCGGCGGCGGAGACGGGCGACCGCGAGGCCTGCCTCGTCTTCGTCACCGGCAGGGGCCGGGCGGAAGCGGACGGCAGCGATTTCGGCGAGATCGGCGGGCGGACCTCGCCCTTCGAGGGCAAGCCGTGGTCGGTCTATACGCCCGCCGGCTCAAGCTGGAAGGTGACGGCCACGACCGATCTTGAACTCGCCGTCTGCACCGCCCCCGGCAAGGCGAGGAGCCATCCCGCGCGAGTTATCTCTCCTAACGATCTCGGGCAGGAAACGCGCGGCAAGGGGACCAACACGCGCCACGTCACCAACATCTTGCCGGAGACGGACAAGGGCGCGGATTCGCTGCTTGTGGTCGAGGTGATCACGCCGGGCGGCCACACCTCGTCCTATCCGCCGCACAAGCATGACGCCGACAACCTGCCGGCCGAATCGCAGCTTGAGGAGACCTACTACCACCGCATGAACCCGCCGCAGGG
>JAKDNM010000245.1 GCA_030456445.1 Hyphomicrobiales bacterium | reverse complement strand
ACGCGGTCCTTGCCGCCGAAGATGCGCAGGTAGCGCTCGACTTCCTTCGGGTCGCCGGTCGCCTTTTCCGGATTATCGGAAAGCTTGACGGCAGGGTGGCCGTTTGCCTCGCTCACCTTGCACACCAGCGAGATGGCGCGGAGTTGGTCGTTGCGGTCGGGCGCGCAATCGACGAAATCGTTGGTGAGATTGGTGCCCCAGCCGAAGCCCAGCCGCGCCTTGCCGCGGAAATGCAGATAGGCTTTCTCGATCGTCTCGACGTCGAGCGCGTCGGAGAAGATCAGGAGTTTCTTCTTCGGGTCCTTGCCCTTCTCCTTCCACCATTCGATGATCTTCTCGCCGCCCTCGATCGCCGGTGCGCTGTCGGGGCGGAAGCCGGTCCAGTCGGCGACCCAGTCGGGCGCGTCCTTGAGAAAGGCGGCGGTGCCGAAGGAATCGGGAAGCACGATCAGCAGGTTGCCGCCATAATAACGCTGCCAGTCGGCCAGCACATTGTAGGGGGCGGCGCGCAGTTCCTCGTCGTTCTTGGCAAGCGCGGCCAGCACCATCGGCAGTTCGTGCGCGTTGGTGCCGAGCGCCTCCAGATCGGTGTCCATGGCCAGCAGCACGTTCGAGGTGCCGGTGAAGGCGGCGCCGATGCCTTCCTTCAGTGCCTCGACGCACCAGCGCTGCCACAGGAAGCTGTGGCGGCGGCGGGTGCCGAAATCGGAAATCTGCAGCTCGGGATATTTGCGCAGCCTATCGACCTTCGCCCATGTCTTGGCCTTGGCGCGCGCATAGAGCACGTCGAGCGCGAAGGGTCCGAGCGAGCGCATCGCCGCGCGCGAGCGCAATTCGTTGATGATGGCGAGCGCGGGGATTTCCCACATCGTGGTTTCGCTCCACGGCCCGCGAAAATTCAGCTCGTACTGGCCGTCGCGCTTCGTCAGTTCGTATTCGGGCAGGCGAAAGCCGGCGAGCCAGGCAAGGAAGTCCGGCTCGAAGATTTGCTTGCGTCCGTAGAAGGTGTTGCCGGCGAGCCAGATCATCTCCTTCTTTGAGAAGCGGATCGTGCGGGCATGGTCGAGCTGGGCGCGCAGTTCCGCTTCGTCGATCTCGTCGGCAAGGCGCACCGACGTCGTGCGGTTGATGAGCGTGAAGGTAGCCTGCACGGTCGGGTAGAGCCCCCAGATCATCTGCAGCATCAACAGCTTGTAGAAATCCGTATCGAGCAAACTGCGGATGATCGGATCGAGCTTCCAGGTGTGGTTGTACACCCGGCGGGCGATATCGGTTCTGGGCATGTGCCGTCATCCCTCAACGGTAGAGCCGCGGAAACCCGGCCGCCGGCTGCGCCATCCGACCGGGCCTTGTTACTCGCGCCATAGGTGGTGGCTGGACGCCTGCTGTCAATATTCGTCGGCAATCCGCTTCTTAGCCCAACCTTGCTTGGCGATCGAGGGCACCCGGAGCTGACGGGTGACCTCTACGACCGGACAGGGAGCTGTCAGAGCTGCTTCGTCATCTTAGTCGCGCTCTCCCTCGCCTCGATCGGCCGCATCTGGCTGGTCGCGCCGCGCAAGGTTAGGCTGGTCGCCG
>JAKDNM010000244.1 GCA_030456445.1 Hyphomicrobiales bacterium | reverse complement strand
CTGATCCGCGAGAAGAACTGGGCCGAAGCAGACCGCATCCGCGACGATCTCCTCGTGCAGGGCGTCCAGTTGAAGGACGGCAAGGACCCCGCCACTGGCGAGCGCGTAACGACCTGGGAGGTGAAGAGATGATCGACCATACCGGCATTGCCGTCCGTGACTTCGATGCTTCGAGGCGGTTCTACGATGCGGCGCTGGCGCCGCTTGGCGCGTCGCTGGTGATGATGGTTCCGGCAGAATTTACCGACGGCCAGAAGGTGGGCGGCTACGGCTATGACCGGCCGCAATTCTGGCTGCATGAAGTCGCCGAACCGGGACCCGGCCGCCACTATGCGTTCACGGCCGATACAAGGGCGGAGGTGGACGCATTCTACGAGGCAGCGCTTGCCGCGGGCGGACGCGACAATGGCGGTCCGGGTCTGCGCCCGCATTATCATCCGAACTATTACGGCGCCTTCGTCTTCGATCCGGACGGCAACAATATCGAAGCCGTATGTCATACGCCCGGCTGAGTGGAGGGTACAGGAAATGAGCGGGGATTTGCGCGGCCTCTATCCCGAGATCGAGCCCTATGCGTCGGGCCATCTCGATGTCGGCGACGGCCACGAAATCTACTGGGAGCGCTGCGGCACGCCGGGCGCCAAGCCGGCGGTCTTCCTGCATGGCGGACCGGGAGGCGGCTGCTCGCCCCGCCACCGCCGCCTCTTCGATCCGAAGCGCTATGATTTGCTTCTTTTCGACCAGCGCGGCTGCGGCCGCTCGCTTCCCAATGCCGAACTCGAGGCCAACACGACATGGCACCTGGTGGCCGATATCGAGCGGCTGCGCGAGATGGCCGGCATCGAGAAGTGGCAAGTCTTCGGCGGGTCGTGGGGCTCGACGCTGGCGCTCGCCTATGCCGAGACGCATCCGGAACGCGTGAGCGAACTCATCGTGCGCGGCATCTACACACTGACGCGGGCCGAACTCGAATGGTACTACCAGTTCGGCGTGTCGCAGATGTTCCCCGACAAGTGGGAGCGCTTCCTGGCGCCGATCCCCGAAGCCGAGCGCGGCGACCTGATGGCGGCCTACCGCAAGCGCCTTGTGGGGGCCGACAAGGCCGCGCAGCTCGAAGCGGCGAAGGCGTGGAGCGCCTGGGAAGGCGAGACGATCACGCTCCTGCCGGAGCCTGAGACCAGCGACCAGTTCCACGAGGACGATTTCGCCATCGCGTTTGCGTGCATCGAGAACCATTTCTTCGTCCATGCCGGATGGCTGGAGGAGGGACAGCTTCTGCGCGACGCCGGCCGGTTGAAGGATATTCCGGGTGTCATCGTGCACGGACGCTACGACATGCCCTGTCCGGCGCACTATGCCTGGCAACTGCACAAGGCCTGGCCGAAGGCGGAATTCCACCTGATCGAAGGCGCGGGCCATGCCTATTCGGAGCCGGGCATCCTCGATCGGCTGATACGGGCGACGGATCAATTCGCGGGGAGGGGATGATGCTGTCCTACCGGGTATTCCAATGACCAGAGAACGCCTCTACCTCTTCGACACAACCTTGCGAGATGGCCAGCAGACCCCGGGCATCGATT
>JAKDNM010000243.1 GCA_030456445.1 Hyphomicrobiales bacterium | reverse complement strand
CAGGGCAATCGCTTGAAGCGGGAGGGGATTCCGGCACGAGATTTGCTGTGATTCATAGGAGACCTCGAATCAACGGGGTTTTCACATGTCCGGCAAGGCGCTTCTCGATCATTTTTCGGCCCTCGACGACCCACGGCAGTCGTGGAAGGTTGTCTATCCGCTGCCTGAGATACTGACTGTGATCCTGTGCGGAACGCTGGCGGGAGCGGAGGACTTCGTCGAGATTGGGCGCTGGGCGCGCCGGAAGCTCGATTTCCTGCGCCGGCTCCTGCCGTTCGGGAACGGCATTGCCTCGCATGACACGCTCAACGACGTGATGAACGCGCTGCCGGCGGCGCTGTTTTCCGAGTGCTTCACGGCGTGGGTGGAGGGATTGCGAGAGACCGAGCCCGACATCGTCGCCATCGACGGCAAGACCTCGCGGCGGGCCAAACGCGGTGAGAGCCACGTGTTGCATCTCGTCTCGGCCTGGGCGGCGCGCCAGCGGCTGGTGCTGGGACAACAGGCGGTCGGCCAAAAGAGCAACGAGATCAATGCGATCCCGCTGCTTCTCGAACGCCTCGAACTGACCGGCGCTCTGGTCACCGTCGACGCCATCGGCTGCCAGCGCGACATCGCCGAAGCAATCAAGGCCAAGGGCGCCGACTACCTGCTGGCGCTCAAGGACAATTGGCCGACGCTGGCCGAGGAGGTGCGCCTCTTCTTCGAGCGCGAGCCGAAGGACGCTTTCGACACGCACCAGACCACCGACGGCGACCACGGTCGCATCGAAGTGCGCCGTCATCGCGTCTGCCACGACGTCGGATGGCTTGCCTCCGACCGCCGCTTTCCCGGCGAGCCGCGCTTCCCCGACCTCGCCATGATCGCCATGGTCGAGGCCCAGGTCGAGCGCAACGGAAAGACATCCACCGCCAGACGCTACTATCTCTGCTCCGCCAAGCTCTCGGCAAAACACTTCGCCCATGCCGTGCGAGCCCATTGGGGCGTCGAAAACAGGCTGCACTGGGTCATGGACGTCGTCTTCCATGACGACCTCATGCGCCTCAGAACCGAAAACGGACCTGCCAACATGGCCGCAATCCGCCACGCGAGCCTCAATATCATCAAACAAATCAACGACAAGGCAAGCATCAAGGTTCGAAGAAAGACCCTCGGTTGGGACGACGACTACCTCTTCAACGCAATCACCTATCAAGCCAGATAAACTTCAAGCGATTGCCCTGTGGGCGAACCCGGTGTTCGAAGATCGCGAACGATTGGACGGTCAGCCGGAAACCGCTGCATCGGGCGGAAATGGCGCTGCCTTTCCCAAGCCCCGGCCGCGATCAACCACGGCGGCGGCGAACAACGGCGTGGGCGTGCTCCCTAAGCCATTGGAAAACGACATAGAGCGCTGGAATGAAGAAGATGCCGATGAATGAGGCCGCAATCATGCCGCCCGCAACCCCGGTTCCAACCGCACGGCGGCTAAGCATGCCGGCGCCGCTGGCAAAAACCAGCGGGATCAGCCCCGCAATAAAGGCAAGGCTGGTCATCATCACGGCGCGGAATCGCGAGCGTGCCCCGTCAATGGCGGCATCG
>JAKDNM010000170.1 GCA_030456445.1 Hyphomicrobiales bacterium | reverse complement strand
CGCAGATGACGCCCTTGTACTTCATGCGCTTGTACTTGCCGCACAGGCACTCGTAATCCTTGATCGGGCCGAAGATGCGCGCGCAGAAGAGCCCGTCACGTTCCGGCTTGAACGTGCGGTAATTGATCGTCTCCGGCTTCTTGATCTCGCCGAACGACCAGGACTGGATCTTCTCGGGGCTCGCCAGCGATATCCGGATGGAATCGAATGTCTGCGCCGGTACCTGAGGATTGAAGAGATTCATGACCTCTTGGTTCATGCCATTCTCCTTGTGGGGCTCCGTCGTAAAGCCCGCTTTGTGCAATTCTTGCCTTCGCGGCCGGCCAGCGCCTGGGAGAAGGCGGCCGGGCGAAGCGAGGTTGGAGGAGGGGCGCCGAAGCACCCCTCCTCCTCGATGTTACTCGGCGGCGTCCGGAAGCCTGACCGGCTGCTCGTCGATCTGGGTATTTTCCAGTTCGACGTTGAGGCCGAGCGAGCGCATCTCCTTGACCAGCACGTTGAAGCTCTCGGGAATGCCCGCCTCGAACGTGTCGTCGCCTCTGACGATCGCCTCGTAGACCTTGGTGCGGCCGGCCACGTCGTCCGACTTCACCGTCAGCATCTCCTGCAGCGTGTAGGCGGCGCCATAGGCTTCGAGCGCCCACACCTCCATCTCGCCGAAACGCTGGCCGCCGAACTGCGCCTTGCCGCCCAGCGGCTGCTGGGTGACCAGGCTGTAGGGTCCGATCGAACGCGCGTGGATCTTGTCGTCCACCAGATGGTGCAGCTTGAGCATATATATGTAGCCCACCGTCACCTTGCGATCGAAAGGTTCGCCCGTGCGTCCGTCGTAGAGCGTCGACTGGCCGCTGGAATTGAGGCCCGCCTCCTCCAGCATGGCGTTGATGTCGGACTCGTGCGCGCCGTCGAAGACGGGCGTGGCGATCGATACGCCGCGCTTCATCTGGTCGGCGAGACGGACGACCGAATCGTCGTCATAGTTCCTCACCGGCTCGTTGCGGTCGTTCGACGGAATCAACTCCTCGAGCTTGGCCCTGAGCGGCTTGATGTTGCCGTTCTCCTTGTAGGCCTCGATCAACTCGCCGATCTGCCTGCCCATGCCGGCGCAGGCCCAGCCGAGATGCGTCTCGAGGATCTGGCCGACATTCATGCGGCTCGGCACGCCGAGCGGATTGAGCACGATGTCGACATGCGTACCGTCCTCCAGGAACGGCATGTCCTCGACCGGCATGATGCGCGACACGACACCCTTGTTGCCATGACGGCCGGCCATCTTGTCGCCGGACTGCATCTTGCGCTTCACCGCGACGAAGACCTTGACCATCTTCATCACGCCGGGCGGCATCTCGTCGCCGCGCTGCACCTTCTCGACCTTGTCCATGAAGCGCTGTTCGAGAGCGCTCTTGGAATCATCGTACTGGCCACGCAGCGCCTCGAGTTGGCCTTGCATCTTGCCGTCATCGAGGGCGAACTGCCACCATTGCGAGCGCGGATATTCCGCGATCATCCCGGCGTTGAGCTTGCTGCCCTTCTTGTAGCCCTTGGGGCCGGCAATCGGCTCCTTGCCGTCGAGCATGTCGCCCAGGCGGCTGTAGACGTTGCGGTCGAGAATGGCCTGCTCGTCGTCGCGGTCCTTGGCGAGACGCTCGATCTCCTCGCGCTCGATCGCCATGGCGCGCTCGTCCTTCTCCACGCCGTGGCGGTTGAAGACGCGCACTTCCACGACCGTGCCGAAGGCGCCGGGCGGCATCCGCATGGAGGTGTCGCGGACATCGGAAGCCTTTTCGCCGAAGATGGCGCGCAGAAGCTTCTCTTCCGGCGTCATCGGGCTTTCGCCCTTCGGCGTGATCTTGCCGACCAGGATGTCGCCTGGCTGCACTTCCGCGCCGATATAGACGATACCGGCCTCGTCGAGGTTCTTCAGCGCTTCCTCCGAGACGTTCGGAATGTCACGCGTGATCTCCTCGGGCCCGAGCTTGGTGTCGCGCGCCATGATCTCGAACTCCTCGATATGGATCGAGGTGAAGACATCGTCGGCGACGATCCGCTCGGAGAGCAGGATGGAATCCTCGTAATTGTAGCCGTTCCACGGCATGAACGCGACCAGCACGTTGCGGCCGAGCGCCAGATCGCCGAGATCGGTCGAAGGACCGTCGGCGATGATGTCGCCCTTGTTTACATGGTCGCCCATGCGGACCAGCGGACGCTGATTGATGCAGGTCGACTGGTTCGAGCGCTGGAACTTCTGCAGCCGGTAGATGTCGACGCCGGACCTGCCCGGCTCGATGTCCTCGGTCGCCCGCACGACGATACGCGTCGCGTCGACCTGGTCGACCACGCCGCCCCGGCGGGCGCCGATCGCGGCGCCGGAATCGCGCGCCACCACCGGCTCCATGCCGGTGCCGACGAACGGAGCCTCGGCGCGTACCAAAGGCACGGCCTGACGCTGCATGTTCGAGCCCATCAGGGCGCGGTTGGCGTCGTCGTTCTCGAGGAACGGGATGAGCGCGGCCGCAACCGAAACCATCTGCTTGGGCGACACGTCCATCAGGTCGACGTTCTCGCGCGGCGCCATCATCACCTCGCCGCCATGGCGGCAGATGACGAATTCCTCGGCGAAGTGGCCATTCTTGTCGAGTTCGGCGTTGGCCTGCGCGACATAGTGCTTGGCCTCCTCCATCGCCGACAGATAGACGACGTCGCCCGACACCTTGCCCTCGATGATGCGGCGGTACGGGCTTTCGATGAAGCCGTATTTGTTGACACGAGCAAAAGTCGCCAAACTATTGATAAGGCCGATATTCGGGCCTTCCGGCGTCTCGATCGGACAGATACGGCCATAATGCGTGACATGGACGTCGCGCACTTCGAAGCCGGCACGCTCACGGGTCAGGCCACCCGGCCCGAGTGCCGAAAGACGACGCTTGTGCGTGATCTCGGAGAGCGGGTTGGTCTGGTCCATGAACTGCGAGAGCTGCGAGGAACCGAAGAACTCGCGCACGGCGGCCGCCGCCGGCTTGGCGTTGATCAGATCCTGCGGCATGACCGTATCGATCTCGATCGAGGACATGCGCTCCTTGATCGCGCGCTCCATGCGCAGCAGTCCGACGCGGTATTGATTCTCCATCAATTCGCCCACCGAGCGAACGCGGCGGTTGCCGAGATTGTCGATGTCGTCGATCTCGCCCTTGCCGTCACGAAGCTGGACGAGCGTCTTGACCACCGCAAGGATGTCCTCCTTGCGCAGCACGCGCACCGTATCGGGGCAATCGAGCTCGAGACGCATGTTCATCTTGACGCGGCCGACGGCCGAAAGATCGTAACGTTCCGAATCGAAGAACAGCGAATTGAACATCGCCTCCGCCGTCTCCAGCGTTGGCGGCTCGCCTGGACGCATCACCCGGTAGATGTCGAACAGCGCGTCCTGGCGCGTCTCGTTCTTGTCGACGGCCAGCGTGTTGCGGATATAGGCGCCGATATTGACGTGATCGATGTCGAGGACTTCGATTTCGTCCGCGCCGGAGGCCAGGAGGCCGACAAGGTTACCCTTGTGTTCACCCGACTTGGCATCGACCGTCATCTCCAGTTCGTCGCCGGCCTCGAGATAAATTTCGCCCGTCTCGGGGTTGACGATATCCTCCGCGATATAGGTGCCGATAAGATCCTCGTCGGTCGCCTTGATCGCCTTCAGGCCCTTCTCGGCAAGCAGCCGCGCCTGACGCACGGTGATCTTCTTGCCGGCTTCCACCACGACTTCGCCCGTGTCCGCGTCGACAAGATCGCCGACGGCCTTGAGGCCGCGAAAGCGATCGACGTTGAAGGGGATGCGCCAATGGTCGCCGTCACGCTGGTAGGTGATCTTGTCGTAGTAGGTGGACAGTATCTCCTCGCCGCTCATGCCGAGAGCCATCAGAAGGCTGGTCGCCGGGATCTTGCGGCGGCGATCGATGCGGGCATGCACGATGTCCTTCGAATCGAACTCGATATCGAGCCACGATCCGCGATAGGGAATGACGCGCGCGGCGAAGAGCAGCTTGCCCGACGAGTGCGACTTGCCCTTGTCGTGATCGAAGAAGACGCCCGGCGAGCGGTGCATCTGCGAGACGATCACACGCTCGGTGCCGTTGATGATAAAGGTGCCGTTCGACGTCATGAGCGGCATGTCGCCCATATAGACGTCCTGCTCCTTGATGTCCTTGATGGACTTGGCCTGCGTATCCTCGTCGATATCGAACACGATGAGGCGCAGCGTCACCTTCAGCGGCGCCGCATAGGTCAGGTCACGCTGACGGCATTCGTCGACGTCGAACTTCGGCGCCTCGAACTCGTACTTGACGAATTCCAGCATCGAAGATCCCGAGAAATCGGAAATCGGGAAGACGGACTTGAAAACCGCCTGCAGACCTTCGTCCAACCGGCCGCCCTCAGGCTCCTTGACCATGAGAAACTGGTCGTAGGAGGCCTTCTGGACCTCGATCAGGTTCGGCATCTCCGCGACTTCGGGGATCTTGCCGAAAAACTTGCGCACGCGCCTGCGGCCGTTAAACGTCTGGGTCTGGGCCATCGTCGCTCCTTCTTGCCGCCAATCCTGGCTGCCTTACCTTGTGCCTGCACCGGCCTCGCCTGCCGACCGGCGGGCTGGCCGTTCAAAACGGAGAAAACCCGTTTCCCGGAGGCCGCCTACGGCCAACGGGAAAAGGGTTCGTCCTCTCGATCGCAGGGCCGGCGGACGGAAGGTCCCCCGGCCCGACAATGCGATCGACTACTTCAACTCGACCTTGGCGCCGGCTCCTTCGAGCTGGGCCTTGATCTTTTCCGCCTCATCCTTGGAAACGGCTTCCTTGACCGCCTTCGGAGCGCCTTCGACCAGATCCTTGGCTTCCTTCAGGCCAAGACCGGTGATGGCGCGGACTTCCTTGATGACGTTGATCTTCTGGGCGCCTACTTCGGTGAGAACGACGTCGAATTCCGTCTTCTCTTCAACCGGAGCCGCGGCCGCGGCTCCGCCGCCGGCAGCGGCGACCGCCACCGGAGCGGCAGCGGAAACGCCCCACTTCTCTTCGAGTAGTTTGGAAAGCTCGGCCGCCTCGATGACGGTCAGCTTCGACAGGTCTTCAACGATCTTTGAGAGATCAGCCATTTCAATATTCCTTTACAAGGTTCGAACGTGTTTCGATGACAGCGAGGAACGGCCTCATGCCGCCTCGTCCTTCCGGGCGTAGGCGCCGAACACACGGGCGAGCTGACCCGCCGGTGCGTTGACGATCTGTGCGATCCGGGTCGCCGGCGTAGTGATCATGCCGATGATCCTGGCCCTGAGCTCGTCGAGCGAAGGCAAGGCCGCAAGCGCCTTGACCTCGTCCGCATCGAGCGCGGTCGACCCCATGGCTCCGCCGAGAATGACGAGATTGTCGTTCGTCTTGGCGAAGTCGGAGGCCACCTTCGGTGCCACGACCGGATCGTCCGAATAGGCAATCAGCGTCTGTCCCTTGAACAGCGCCTGCATGCTTTCGGATTCAGTGCCCTGAAGAGCAATAACGGCGAGACGGTTCTTCGCGACTTTGACGGTGCCGCCCGCGGCGCGCATTTTCGACCTGAGGTCGTTTATTTGCGCAACGGTCAGACCGGCATAGTGGGCCACGACGATTGAACCCGTGCTCTTGAACACGCCGTTCAGGCTCGTGACGAATTCGCGCTTTTCCGCTCTATCCACTGCCTATCTCCAGTTGGCCGCCACCCCTTTCGGGGCAACTGCCGGTTGCCTTTTGCCGGGCGGGCTATCCAGAAGGATCGACCCGAACGGCGTTCGAGGATCCTGCCCCCTTTCGCCATGCCGCTCCGGAACCGGGGTGGCAGGTGAGGCAAAAGGCAAACACGGTTCGAACCTGTTCCAGACGACCGGCTCCGACCGGGACGTCCTTCAATCGGTTCTGACCCGTCTCATGCAGGCTCTGTGGGAATTAAGGCGAGCCACCCGCAATCTCGGACAGGATTTCCGGAAGCCTTGCGGGCTTCCGATCCGGACCCTCCTGCGAGAACCCGGAATTCTTGGACACGGACCGGCCAAAGCCGATCCGTCGAAAATCAGGACGCCGCCGCCAGGCTTGCCACATCGATCTTGAGGCCCGGACCCATGGTCGAGGTCATCGAGATCTTCTTGACATAAATGCCCTTGGCGCCGGTCGGCTTGGCCTTGATGACCGCATCGGCGAAGGCACGCGCGTTCTCGGCGATCTTGCCTGCATCGAAGGAGGCCTTGCCGACGCCGCCATGCACGATGCCGGCCTTCTCGACGCGGAACTCCACCGCACCGCCCTTGGACGCCTTGACGGCGGCGGCCACGTCGGCCGTAACCGTGCCGACCTTCGGGTTCGGCATCATGCCGCGCGGGCCGAGCACCTTGCCCAGACGGCCGACCAGCGGCATCATGTCTGGCGTTGCGATGCAGCGGTCGAAATCGATCTCGCCGCCCTGGACCTTGGCCACCAAATCCTCCGCGCCGACGATGTCGGCGCCGGCGGCCTTGGCCTCGTCCGCCTTCGCATCCTTGGCGAAGACGGCGACGCGGACATTGCGGCCGGTGCCGTTCGGCAGATTGACCACGCCGCGGACCATCTGGTCGGCATGGC
>JAKDNM010000169.1 GCA_030456445.1 Hyphomicrobiales bacterium | reverse complement strand
GTGACGCCGAGTTCGAGCGCCCTGGCGAGCGTCCGGTGGCTCTCGGCCTCGTCCGTCTCCCCGTAGGAGCCGCCGAAGCTCATGCAGCCAAGGGCGATCGCGCCGACGAGGGGTCCGTCGGCCCCGAGCTTGCGTTGTTGCATCAATCTATTCCCGATGTCGTTCGATGGATGTTTGGGCTGCGCCGGAAGGCACAGGCATGGAGAGACCCGGATTTATAACGGTATCCCGCGCACCCTGCCAATACCGCCTCGCGGCGCGCGGGGGTCATGTCGTCAATGTTTTTGCGCCTGTACGAGATAGGCGTCGATCTCGGCGTCGCCAAGCCATTTCATGGCCTCCATCCGATGCAGGCCCTCGACGAGGATATATCGCTTGCCGTCATGACGGACGCGGATGGGGGCTTTCAACCCGTTCTCCAATATGTCCTCCGCAAGAAGGCGCACGGTTTCCGGGTGCAGCGTGTTGCGGCGGCCGACCGGAATATAGATCTCGTCGATGACGACTTTCCTGGCAACGAGCATGGCGTACGGAACCTCCGATGCAATGGATAGGGCCCCCAGCGCCAAAGTCCAGCTTCATGCCGGCTTTCGGGGCTTCATGCCGACTTTCAAACACTGGCCAACACCCCCGCGGCGGCATGGTCCATGTCGTTTCCCTCGCGCTAATGGTCGCGGCCATCGCTATCGCGGTCCTTGCCGAGGCTCGATAGTCGGCTCGAAATCGCATACCAGTGAGGCTGATCATGACCGAAGGCCTGAAACCGGCCGAACCCGTGCCCGTGGGCGAAAGAGCGCGCCGCGGCGGGCGTGCCGGAAAACGCGCGAGCGCCGGCGCCCATTTCGAGCAGCCGCCTTTCCGGCAGCACCGCATTCCCTTCGAGCCGACGCGGCTCGTCTCCGACGACGAACTGGAATCGATCCATCTGGCGTCGCTCAGGGTGCTCAAGGAAATCGGCGTGGAAGTGCTGCACGACGAAGCGCGCGCCATCATGAAGAAGAACGGCGCGGAAATCGCCCCCAGCGGAACACGCGTGCGCTTCGATGCCGACATGATCCTTGAATGGATCGCGAATTGTCCGTCGCGTTTCACCCTTCATGCCCGCAATCCGGCGCACGATCTCGATTTCGGCGGCAACGCCATCATCCTGGCCCAGATGGCCTCCGCGCCGAATTGTTCCGATACCGACCGGGGAAGGCGGCCCGGCAACCAGGCGGATTTCCGCAACTTCCTCAAGCTCGCCCAGATGCACAATGTCCTTCAGTGCACAGGCGGCTATCCGGTCGAGCCGATCGACATCCATCCCTCGATCCGGCATCTGGAATGCCTGCGCGACATCGCCACGCTGACCGACAAGGCCTTCCACATCTACTCGCTGGGCAAGGAGCGCAACGTCGACGGCATCGAGATCGCCCGCATCGCGCGCGGCATCAGCCGCGAACAGTTCGAAAACGAGCCCTCCTGCTTCACCGTCATCAACACCAACTCGCCGCTCAAGCTCGACGTCCCGATGATGGAAGGCGTCATCCAGATGTGCGGCGCCGGTCAGGCGGTGATCGTGACGCCCTTCACGCTTGCGGGCGCCATGGCCCCGGTGACGATCGCCGGCGCGGTCGTCCAGCAGAACGCCGAGGCGCTCGCCGCCATCGCCTTTGCCCAGATGGTGCGGAAGGGCGCGCCGGTCGGCTATGGCGGCTTCACCTCCAACGTCGACATGAAATCGGGCGCGCCGGCGTTCGGAACGCCGGAATACATGAAGGCGCAGCTCATCGGCGGCCAGCTCGCGCGGCGCTATCATATCCCCTACCGCACCTCCAACACCTGCGCGGCCAACACGGTCGACGCGCAGGCCGCCTATGAGAGCGTCTTTTCGCTATGGGGCGCGATCCAGGGCGGCGGCAATTTCATGATGCACGGCGCCGGCTGGCTGGAAGGCGGGTTGCGCTGCTCCTACGAGAAGATGATCCTCGATATCGACCTGTTGCAGATGGTGGCGGAATTCCTGACGCCGCTCGACCTGTCGGAAGACGCGCTCGCCTTTGAGGCGATCCGCGATGTCGGGCCGGGCGGGCATTTCTTCGGCACGCAGCACACGCAGGACCGCTACCGCGACGCCTTCTATGCGCCGGTCCTGTCCGACTGGCGCAACTACGAGACCTGGATGCTCGCCGGTGCGCCGACCGCGATCGAGCGCGCGAACCATGTCTGGAAGGAGCGGCTCGCCAGCTACGAAAAGCCGGCGATGGACCCCGCGATCCGCGAGGAACTCGACGATTTCGTCGAGCGCCGCATCGCCGAAGGCGGCGCACCAACGGATTTTTGATACTCAACGATTTTCTTTATCTACGGACAAATCTCCATGAAATCCCATGTAAAAGCGGTTGTGATCGGCGGCGGGGTCGTCGGCTGTTCGGTGCTCTATCATCTGGCCAAGGCCGGCTGGACCGATTGCATGCTGATCGAGCGGTCGGAGCTGACATCGGGCTCGTCATGGCATGCGGCGGGCGGCTTCCATACGTTAAACGGCGACCCGAACGTCGCCAAGTTGCAGGCGTATACGGTGCAACTCTACAAGGAGTTGGAGGAGCTTTCGGGCCAGTCCTGCGGGCTGCACCTGACCGGCGGCGCCATGGTGGCCGACAGCCCCGAGCGGATGGATTTCCTGCGGCTGGCGCATGCCAAGGGCCGCTATCTCGGCATGGACACGGAACTGATCACCCCGTCCGAAGTGAAGGCGATGTTCCCGCTGATGGACGAGAAGAATTTCGTCGGCGCCATGTGGGACCCCGTTGAAGGCCATCTCGATCCTTCCGGCACGACGCACGCCTACGCCAAGGCCGCGCGCAAGCTCGGCGCCGAAATCGTGCTGAGGAACCGCGTCGTGGAACTCACCCAGGAACCGGACGGCACTTGGAACGTCGTCACCGAACAGGGAACGGTGAAGGCCGAGCACGTCGTCAACTGCGGCGGGCTATGGGCACGCGAGGTCGGCCGCATGGTCGGGCTGGAACTGCCGCTGCTTGCCATGGAGCACCACTACCTTTTGACCGAGGACATTCCCGAGGTCATGGAATTCAACAAGACGACCGGCCGCGAGATGATCGGCGTCATGGATTTCAAGGGAGAGATCTATACGCGCCAGGAGCGCAACGGCGTCCTGCTCGGCACCTACGAGAAGGCGTGCAAGCCGTGGTCGCCGGTGGAAACGCCGTGGAGCTTCGGCCACGAACTGCTCGTGCCGGACCTCGACCGCATCGCGCCGTCGCTGGAAGTCGGCTTCCGCCACTTCCCCGGCATCGAAAAGGCCGGCATCAAGCAGATGATCAACGGCCCCTTCACCTTCGCGCCCGACGGCAACCCGCTCGTCGGTCCCGTACAGGGGCTGACGAATTTCTGGTGCGCCTGCGCGGTGATGGCCGGCTTCAGCCAGGGCGGCGGCGTCGGGCTTGCGCTGTCCAACTGGATGGTGAACGGCGATCCGGGCTTCGACGTCTGGGGCATGGATGTGGCGCGATGGGGCGAATGGGCGACGCTGCGCTACACCAACGCCAAGGTACGCGAGAACTATTCCCGCCGCTTCTCGATACGCTTCCCGAACGAGGAATTGCCGGCGGCGAGACCGGCGCAGACGACGCCGCTCTACGACACCATGCTGGCTGAAAACGCGGTGATGGGCGATTCGTGGGGCCTGGAAACGCCGCTCTGGTTTGCGCCGAAGGGCACGGAGCCGAAGGATATCGTCTCCTTCCGCCGCTCCAACGATTTCGAGCATGTCGGCGCCGAAGTGCGGGCCGTGCGCGAGCGCGTCGGCGTCACAGAGATCGCGAACTTCGCCAAATACGAGGTGAGCGGTCCCGGCGCGGAAGCCTTCCTCAACCGGCTGATGGCCAACCGCATGCCGAAGAAGGGCCGCATCGTGCTGACCCCGATGCTGAACGAATTCGGCAAGCTGATCGGCGATTTCACCATTGCGCATGCCGGCGACGAGCGGTTCATCGTGTGGAGTTCCTCGGCCGCGCAGAAATACCATATGCGCTGGTTCGAGAAGCACCTGCCGAAGGATGGTCCGAGTGGATCGGAGGTGCGCATTCACCGTTTCGACCAGACGCTTGTCGGTCTCTCCATCGCCGGGCCGAAATCGCAGGAACTGCTGCGCAAACTGGTCGACGTGGATGTCTCCACCAAGGCCTTCCGCTTCATGGATTTCCGCGAGATGGCGGTCGGCGGCGCGCCCTGCATTGTGAACCGCATCACCTATACGGGCGATCTCGGCTACGAGATATGGATGGAACCGGCCTATGAGCGGCTGGTCTATCGCGCCATCAAGAAGGCGGGCGAAGCGTTCGGCATCGCCGATTTCGGCATGCGCGCGCTGCTTTCCATGCGGCTTGAAAAGAACTTCCCCACCTGGTTTCGCGAGCTTCGGCCGATCTATGGGCCGTTCGAGGGCGCGATGGACCGCTTCATCAAGATGGAGAAGAACGACTTCGTCGGCCGCGATGCGGCTGCGAAGGAACTCGAAGCCGGGCCGAAACTCAGGCGCGTTTCCTTCGTGGTGGACGCGCTCGACGCCGACGTGATGGGCGACGAGCCGATCTGGGCCAGGGTGTCGACGGATTATGGCACGGTGGAGAAGCCTCACGGCTACGGCGCAACCCGCTTCGACGCAACGGGCAAGGAAACTCGTACGTCCGAGGCCACCGAAGGCGATTCCTCGATCCGCGGCATCGCCGACGGCGAGTGGCGTGTCGTCGGCTGGGTGACGTCGGGCGGTTACGCGCACCACGTCAGGCAGTCGATGGCGCAAGGATATGTGCCGGCGGCACTGGCGGAGAACGAGAGCGCCGGGCTTTTCGAAATCGAGATATTGGGGCGCCGTCGGGCAGCCCGCATCAATGTCCAACCGCTGTTCGACCCGGCTGGAGAAAAGATGCGCGCGTAACCCTGCCCTGGCGATTGCCGCCCCCGTATCCGCCATGGTAACAGCCGCCGGATCGAGGGATGGCAGACGCGCGGTGGGTAATTTTCCGGTGAGCTTCGGCAGGTGGCTTGACGAGGCCAGGTTGGGGCCACTCGACGGGGCGATTGCCTTTGTCGTCCTATATTGTGCGTTACAGGCCCTCGTCTTGCCGCTGATAAGCTATTGGGCGGGCACGGGCGTCAATATCGACGAGGCGGAACAGCTTATCTATCTGCCGCATTTCTGGATGGGATACGGCAGTTCCCAGCCCCCGCTCTACAGTTGGCTGAGCGCCGTCTTCTGCCAGATTTTCGGCACGTCGGTCCTGTCCCTGAAAATCGTCAAATACCTGATGGTTTTGCTGGGGACCGTTTGCGTCGCGGTTGGCATACGCCGTCTGGGATATTCGCGCGGCGCGGCCGCGGCCGCCATGCTCGGCCTGTTCACCATCCCCGAGATCCTTTGGGAAATGCAGCGCGCGCTGACCCATTCGGTTGCCGCATTAGCATTCTCCGCCATGATGGTCCTGGCGCTGATCCTGCTTTTCGAGAAGCGCACCCTTGCCAGGTATGCCTTTTTCGGCCTGGCGGCCGGACTTGCGCTGCTCGCCAAATATAACGACATCCTTCTCCTCATCGCGTTGATCGCGGCGGCGTTGTCTATCCCGGTCTACCGGTCGGCTATCCTCGACCGCAGGATCGTGATGAGCGCTTTCATCGCCGCCCTGGTTGTCCTCCCGACCGCGCTGTGGAGCCTGGAGCACCAAAGCGCCCTGCTTGGCAACGCTTCGAAATTCCAGATCGGCGGTTCGGGGACACATATCCTGTCGGCACGGCTGCAAGGCCTCCGGGATCTGGTGATGGGCAGCATCAGCTTCGCCGTTTTGCCATTCGGTCTCGCCCTCATGGCTTTCATTGCGGAAAAGCTGGTGATGAAGGCATGGCGGCACAAAGCCAGAGCCGAGGCCCAATTCGTCGGCCGCATCATCCTTTTCGGTCTGGCGATCACGGTCGCGCTGATCATCACGAGCGGCGCCAGCGAAGTCCGGAACCGCTGGCTGTTGCCGCTCTTGTTCCTCGTGCCGGCCTATGGTGCGATGCGCGCCGAAGAGTTCGACCTTAAAGGCCGGAAAATCCAGTATTTCCTTGCCGGTACAGGTGCAGCGTTCGCCATACTGGCGCTTCCAGCAACCTGGTATGTCCAAGCCGCGGGCGGGAACGGCTTTTCCAGCTCCATCCGGCTCGATTATCCGGCCTTCTACAAGCTCCTGACCGCCGACGGACCGGTTTCGACCATCATCGGTGACCGGCAATGGGTCGGCAATTTCCGCCTCGTCGAGCGCAACCTCGTTATCATGGACCCCCAGACGCCACATTTCGGCACCCTCATGCAACCGCCCGCCATCATCGTCTGGCTGGACGATAGGCCGCTTCCGGCAGGTTTGCTGAGCAAGGCGGAAAAGGCGGGCTACGCGCTTGAAGGCGGCGTGCGCCGTCTCTCCGTGCCCGAGCGTCTGAGCAGGAAGGGCAGCCGCGCGGCCGGCTTCGTCCGGCTCCGGAAAATCAACGATGTCCCGGCGGCGGCCGACGGTCCGGATGCCGGCCCCGTACAGGACGGCGACTGAGGACGCCCTTAGAGCAATTCCAGGAAAAGTGGGAACCGGTTTTCCGTCCGGAATTGCGTGA
>JAKDNM010000168.1 GCA_030456445.1 Hyphomicrobiales bacterium | reverse complement strand
CTCCCCGCAACCGGCGCGCCGGACGCCGATCCGGACGCTTCTTTTTTGCAGGCGGGCGTGAACCAGCTTGGCGCCGGCTTCTTCATCTACGGGCCGCAACTGGCGCTGGTGCTTTCGCTGGGCAGCGGCACGCATGTCTTCGTGCTTTCGACCCGTCTGGGCACTTTCATCCAGGCTTACGAGAGCCGGGTCATCCCGTCCCGCACGCAGGAGTTCGCCATCAACGCCGCCAACTACCGGCATTGGGACGAAGCCGTCCGGCTCTACATCGACGACTGCATGGAAGGCACCGGCGGCCCGCGCGGCAAGGACTTCAACATGCGCTGGATCGCTTCGCTGGTGGCTGACTGCTACCGCATCCTGATGCGCGGCGGCGTGTTCCTCTATCCGTCCGACCAGCGCAAGGGCTACCGCAAGGGCCGGCTGCGCCTCGTCTACGAGGCCAACCCGATTGCCTATCTGGTCGAGCAGGCGGCGGGAGTTGCCACCGACGGCGTCAACCGCATCCTCGAGATCACGCCCGAAAGCCTGCACCAGCGCGTGCCGGTCGTGTTCGGTTCGGCCCGCGAAGTCGAGCGCATCGCGCGCTACCACACCCAGCCGTCCGGCATCGGCGAACGTTCGCCGCTGTTTGGCAATCGCGGCCTTTTCCGCGTCTGACTGGAGACAAGCTCATGTCGGCCAGGCATCCCATCGTCTCGATCACCGGTTCCTCGGGAGCCGGCACGACGTCGGTCAAGCGCATCTTCGAGATGATCTTCCGGCGCGAACAGATCGAAGCCGCCTTCATCGAGGGCGACGCCTTCCATCGCTACGATCGCGAAGCGATGAAGAAGAAGGTCGCCGCCGAGGAAAAGGCGGGGAATCCGAACTTCAACCATTTCAACGTCGAAGCCAACGAACTCGAAAAGCTCGAGGAAATCTTCGAGGAGTATGGCCGCCGGGGCTCGGGGCGGACACGCACCTATGTCCATGACGAAGAGGAAGGCGAGCTTTACGGCACGCCGCCGGGCGTTTTCACCGACTGGCGCGAATTCGGACCGAGCGACCTCCTCTTCTATGAAGGGCTGCATGGCTGCGTTGTCACCGACAAGGTGAACCTCGCCCGGTACGCCGACCTCAAGATCGGCGTCGTGCCGGTGATCAACCTCGAATGGATCCAGAAGATCCATCGCGACCGCGCCACGCGCGGCTATTCCACCGAGGCGGTGATGGACGTGATCCTGCGCCGGATGCCGGACTATACCCGCTACATCATCCCGCAATTCTCGCAGACCAACATCAACTTCCAGCGCGTGCCGATCGTAGACACGTCGGACCCGTTCATCGCGCGCTGGATCCCGACGCCGGACGAATCGATGCTGGTCATCCGCTTCGCCAATCCGCGCGGCATCGATTTCCCCTACCTGCTGTCGATGATCCACGATTCGTTCATGTCGCGGCCGAACTCCATCGTCGTGCCCGGCGCGAAACTCGATCTCGCCATGCAACTGATCCTGACGCCGCTGATCCTGCAACTGATCGAGCGCCGGAACCGCGCGTCCTAGAGCCTGAAGGAGGAACCCAGATGACCCAGATGCTTGTGACCATGTTCCTGGCGCTGATGCTGCTGCCGACCCTCGTGCGCCTGGTGATGCAGCCTCCCGTCGACATGCCCGACTGGCGCCGCATCGCGGTCCGCGCCGTCACGCTGCGGAGACGGCCATGAGCCAGGTCGCGACCAGGCCGCTCGCCGAGCCTGCCATCTTTGAGCAGGACATGGCGAACGCCATCCGGGCGCTGGCGATGGACGGCGTGCAGAAGGCGAATTCCGGTCATCCCGGCATGCCGATGGGCATGGCCGACGTGGCCACGGTCCTCTTCAGCCGCTTCATCAGGCTCGATCCATCGAAGCCCGACTGGCCCGACCGCGACCGCTTCGTGCTCTCGGCCGGCCACGGCTCGATGCTGCAATACGCCCTGCACTATCTGCTCGGCTACGAGGACATGCCGGTCGAGGAACTGAAGCGCTTCCGCCAGCTCGGCAGCCGCACCGCCGGCCATCCGGAATACGGCCACGCACAGGGCATCGAGACGACCACCGGCCCGCTCGGCCAGGGCATCTCGACCGCCGTCGGCATGGCGCTGGCCGAACGGTTGCTGGCCGCGCGTCATGGCGCCGATCTGGTCGATCACCGCACCTATGTGATCGCCGGCGACGGCTGCCTTCAGGAAGGCATAAGCCATGAGGCGATCGACCTTGCCGGGCACCTGAAACTCGACCGGCTGATCGTCTTCTGGGACGACAATTCGATTTCCATCGACGGCCCGACGTCGCTCTCCACCTCGATGGATCAGCCGGCCCGCTTCAAGGCGGCCGGCTGGCATGTCCAGTCGGTCGACGGTCACGACATGGAGGCGGTCGCCGCCGCGATTAAGGCCGCGCGTGCATCCGACCGGCCCTCGCTGATCGCCTGCCGCACCGTGATCGGCAAGGGCGCCCCCAATCTCGGCGGCTCGGAAAAGACCCACGGCGCGCCGCTCGGCGAGACCGAGATCGCCGCGACCAGGCTGAACATCGGCTGGCTGCACGCACCCTTCGAGGTGCCGGACGACATTCTATCCGCTTGGCGCGACATCGCCGAACGAGGCCGGGCGGTACGGCTCGACTGGGAGCGGCGTCTGGCGGCATCGCCGCGCCGGGAGGCCTTCGAGACGGCGATTGCCGGCAAAATTCCCGACGCCGTGTTTTCCGCGCTGGATGCCTTCCGCAAGGAGCATGCCGAGCAGAAGACCAAGGTCGCCACCCGCAAGGCCTCCGAAATGGCGCTCGGTGTCATCAACGGCGCGACCGATCTTACAATCGGCGGCTCGGCCGACCTGACGCATTCCAACCTCACCGTCACAAAGGGCATGAGCCGCATCGCGCCTGGCGACTATGCCGGCCGCTATATCCATTACGGCATCCGCGAGCACGGCATGGCGGCGGCGATGAACGGCATCGCGCTGCATGGCGGCTTCATCCCCTATGGCGGCACGTTCCTCTGCTTCGCCGACTATGCGCGCGGCGCGATAAGGCTTTCGGCGCTGATGGGCCAGCGCGTCATCTACGTCATGACCCACGATTCCATCGGGCTTGGCGAGGACGGCCCGACGCATCAGCCGGTCGAGCATCTGGCGATGCTGCGCGCTACGCCGAACCTCGACGTCTATCGCCCGGCCGACATCATCGAAACGGCGGAGTGCTGGGAACTGGCGCTCCGAAGCGAAAACAGGCCGGGCGTGCTGGTGCTGTCGCGCCAGAACCTGCCGATGCTGCGCCAAGCTCACACGGTCGAGAGCCGTTCGGCGCGCGGCGCCTATGTCCTGCGCGAGCCCGACGGCGACCGCGCCGTCACCCTGCTCGCCACCGGCTCGGAAGTCGAGATCGCCGTTGCCGCAGCCGATAAGATCGAGGCCGAACACGGCATCGCCGCGGCAATCGTGTCGATGCCTTGCTGGGAACTGTTCGAGGAGCAGGACGCCGCCTATCGCAAGGCCGTGCTCGGTGCCGCCCCGCGCGTCGCCGTCGAGGCGGCCGCCCGGCTCGGCTGGGACCGCTTTATCGGCGAGAACGGCGCCTTTGTCGGCATGACCGGCTTTGGCGCCAGCGCGCCGGCCCCCGCCCTCTACCGCCATTTCGGCATCACCCCTGACGCGGTCGCTCAAGCGGCGCTGAAGCTCATCAACTGAAAGGACGGACCATGGCCCGCATAACGCTTCGCCAGCTACTCGACCACGCCGCCGAGCACGGCTACGGCGTGCCCGCCTTCAACATCAACAATATGGAACAGGGCCTCGCCATCGTGGAGGCGGCGGCCGCCTGCGACGCGCCCGTCATCCTTCAGGCCTCGCGCGGCGCCCGCTCCTACGCCGGCGACATCATGCTGGCCAGGATGATGGAGGCGCTGGCGGAGACCTATCCGTCGATCCCGCTCTGCATCCATCAGGACCATGGCAATGACGAGGCCACCTGCCTGTCGGCCATCCGCCATGGCTTCACCTCCGTCATGATGGACGGCTCGCTCGAAGCCGACGCCAAGACCCCGGCAAGCTACGAGTACAATGCCGCCATCACCGAGCGCGTGGCGAGGATGGCGCATTGGGTCGGCGCCTCGGTCGAGGGCGAACTGGGCGTGCTGGGTTCGCTGGAGACCGGCCAGGGCGAGGCCGAGGACGGCCACGGCGCGGAGGGCGTGCTGGCGCACGACCAGCTTCTCACCGATCCGGACCAGGCGGTGGACTTCGTCGCCCGGACGGGGGTCGATGCGCTGGCGATCGCCTGCGGCACCTCGCACGGCGCCTACAAGTTTACGCGCAAGCCGGATGGCGACATCCTCGCCATGCGCGTCATCGAGGAAATCCACGCCAAGCTTCCGAACACGCATCTGGTCATGCACGGCTCGTCCTCGGTACCGCAGGAATTGCAGGACATCATCAACGCAAATGGCGGCGAGATGCCCCAGACCTTCGGCGTCCCGATCGGGGAGATCGAGCGCGGCATCCGCCACGGCGTGCGCAAGGTCAACATCGACACCGATTGCCGCATGGCGATGGCGGGCCAGTTCCGCCGTGTCGCCGCCCAGGACCCGCGCGAGTTCGACCCGCGCAAATTCCTCAAACCCGCGATGGACGCGCTCAGCGACCTTTGCCGCGACCGCTTCGAGCGCTTCGGCACGGCCGGCAACGCCTCGAAGATCAGGGTCGTCCCCATGGACGAGATGGCCAGACGCTACGCCGCGGGAAAGCTCGACCCGCAGATCGCAACCGCCAAGGCCGCATAGGCGGCCCAGAATCGAAAGAAAGGACCAGATTCATGGATAGCAAGTCTCAGACCGTTACCGGAGCGGCGCGCTACAGATCCGGCGTCATGGAATACAAGAAGATGGGCTATTGGGAGCCCGACTACGAGCCGAAGGACACCGACATCATCTCGGTGTTCCGCATCACCCCGCAGGACGGCGTCGACCCGATCGAGGCGGCGGCGGCGGTCGCCGGCGAAAGCTCGACCGCGACCTGGACGGTGGTCTGGACCGACCGCCTGACGGCCACGGAGAAGTACCGCGCCAAGGCCTACCGGGTCGATCCGGTGCCGAACGCGCCCGGCCAGTACTTCGCCTATATCGCCTACGACCTCGACCTGTTCGAGGCCGGCTCCATCGCCAACCTAACGGCCTCCATCATCGGCAACGTCTTCGGCTTCAAGCCGCTGAAGGCGCTGAGGCTGGAAGACATGCGCCTGCCGGTCGCCTATGTGAAGACCTTCCAGGGGCCGGCCACCGGCATCGTGGTCGAGCGCGAACGCCTCGACAAGTTCGGCCGGCCGCTGCTCGGCGCCACCGTCAAGCCGAAGCTCGGCCTGTCGGGCCGCAATTACGGGCGCGTCGTCTACGAGGCGCTGAAGGGCGGGCTCGACTTCACCAAGGACGACGAGAACATCAACTCGCAGCCCTTCATGCATTGGCGCGAGCGCTTCCTCTATTGCATGGAGGCCGTCAACAAGGCGCAGGCCGAAACCGGCGAGATCAAGGGCACCTATCTCAACGTCACCGCCGCGACGATGGAGGAGATGTACGAGCGCGCCGAATTCGCCAAGGAACTCGGTTCTGTCGTGGTCATGATCGACCTCGTCATCGGCTATACGGCCATCCAGTCGATGGCCAAGTGGGCGCGCCGCAACGACATGGTCCTGCACCTGCACCGGGCCGGCCACTCGACCTACACACGCCAGAAGAGCCACGGCGTCTCCTTCCGCGTCATCGCCAAGTGGATGCGGCTGGCCGGCGTCGACCACATCCATGCCGGCACGGTGGTCGGCAAGCTGGAGGGCGATCCGGCGACGACCAAGGGCTATTACGACATCTGCCGCGAGGATTTTAATCCCATGCGGCTGGAGAACGGCGTGTTCTTCGACCAGCATTGGGCCTCGCTCAACAAGCTGATGCCGGTGGCCTCGGGCGGCATCCATGCCGGCCAGATGCACCAGCTTCTCGACCTGCTCGGCGAGGATACGATCCTCCAGTTCGGCGGCGGCACGATCGGCCATCCGATGGGGATCGCGGCCGGCGCCACCGCCAACCGCGTCGCGCTGGAAGCCATGGTTCTCGCCCGCAACGAGGGCCGCGACTACGTCCGCGAAGGGCCTCAGATCCTCGACGCGGCGGCGCGGACCTGCCTGCCTCTGAAGCAGGCGCTCGAAACCTGGAAGGACGTAACCTTCAACTATGCCTCGACCGACACGCCGGACTTCGTGCCGGTGGCGACGGCAGCCGAATAAGGAGAACGATCATGCGTGTCACCCAAGGAGCCTTTTCCTTCCTGCCCGACCTGACCGACGACCAGATCAGGGCGCAGGTGCAATACTGCATCGACAATCAATGGTCCGTCAGTCTCGAATTCACCGACGACCCGCATCCGCGCAACACCTATTGGGACATGTGGGGCCACCCGATGTTCGACAATCCCGACGCGGCGGCGCTGATATTTGAACTCAAGGAGTGCCGCAAGGTCTATGGCGACCGCTACATCCGCGTCGTCGCCTTCGATGCCTCGCATGGCTGGGAATCGGTGAAGCTCTCCTTCATCGTCAACCGGCCGGCCGAGGAACCCGGCTACCGGCTGGAGCGGCAGGAAGCGCCGGGCCGTGTCGTGCGCTACACGACGAAGCCCTATGCGGCCGATCGCCCGGCCGGGACGAGGTATGCGTGACGATAAGGTTACACGCCGATGCGGGCAGGATCATCGCTTATGAAGTTCGACCCCCACTCCGTCCGCTTCGCGGCCACCTCTCCCCCGC
>JAKDNM010000047.1 GCA_030456445.1 Hyphomicrobiales bacterium | reverse complement strand
TGGTACGCCCAACGGGAATCGAACCCGTGTTTCCGCCGTGAAAGGGCGGCGTCCTAGACCGCTAGACGATGGGCGCTCGGCAGGCGGCTTATAGAGGGCCGCTCCGTGGGCGGCAACCCCATTGCGTGTGCGCCGGCACATTTTTCGCGCAGCCTTTTTGTCACGGCGCCGATCGCCACCGATACGGCATCATGAACCCGTTTTTGGAAGTCATATGTCGGTTTGTGCTGGACATTGGCTATTGACGATTTCCTGAAATCTCAGGCAATCGCGATGACGTAGTCCTCGATCACCGTATTGGCGAGCAGCTTTTCGCACATGGCCTTGAGGTCGGCCTCCGCTCGGGCCTTGTCGGAGACGGCAAGCTCCAGGTCGAAAACCTTGCCCTGCCGCACCTGGTCGACGCCGGCAAAGCCTAGCCCGCCAAGCGCATGCTCGATCGCCTTTCCCTGCGGGTCGAGCACGCCGGATTTGAGGGTGACGGTCACGCGGGCCTTGATCACCTTCTAAAGCTCCTGATTGCTCAGTGCGGCTTGCCGCGGCCGTTCGGCGAGGAGGACACCAGTACCGGCCCGCTCGGGCGCGGCGGCTCGTTCTCGTTCATGATGCCGAGGCGCCGGGCGACTTCCTGATACGCTTCGACCAGCCCGCCCATGTCGCGGCGGAAGCGGTCCTTGTCGAGCTTGTCTTGCGTGGCCACGTCCCACAGCCGGCACGAGTCCGGCGAGATCTCGTCGGCGACCACGATACGCATCATGTCGCCTTCGTAGAGGCGTCCGCATTCGATCTTGAAATCGACCAACTGGATGCCGACGCCGAGGAACAGGCCCGACAGGAAATCATTGACGCGGATGGCAAGCGCCATGACGTCGTCTATCTCCTGAGGCGAAGCCCAGCCGAAGGCGGTGATGTGCTCTTCCGACACCATCGGGTCGTCGAGCTGGTCGGCCTTGTAGTAGAACTCGATGATCGAGCGCGGCAGCACGGTGCCTTCCTCGATGCCGAGCCGCTTGGCGAGCGAGCCCGCCGCGATGTTCCTGACCACCACTTCGAGCGGGATGATCTCGACTTCCTTGATCAACTGCTCGCGCATGTTGAGGCGGCGGATGAAATGGGTCGGGATGCCCATGCGGTTCAGATGATTGAAGATGTATTCCGAGATGCGGTTGTTGAGGACACCCTTGCCGTCCACGATCTCGTGCTTCTTCTTGTTGAAGGCGGTGGCGTCGTCCTTGAAGAACTGAACGAGCGTGCCCGGCTCCGGGCCTTCATAGAGGACCTTGGCCTTGCCTTCGTAGATGCGGCGGCGACGGTTCATGGATCGTTTCTCTGGGTTAACGGGCCGCCGGGCCGCTCCGGCGGAAGACGGCGCGGCTGCGACCGTTGGTGACTGTTCAATCCCGGTCTCTATCCCAATAGCGGTTCCGGCTCAATCGGCAATAGGGCCCATCAACCGAATTAAGAAGTCGCAGGCGCGCGCCATTGCGGCATCTTGACCCGATGGCGCCTTTTGATTTCTGCAGCAAACGCCCATATAGGGGCGGCAAATCGTTTCCGTAGCGGAGGGACCATCATGACCAGCATGGATGATCGGCAAAAAGGCTTCGAACGGAAATTCGCGTTCGACGAGGAACTGCGGTTCAAGGCGACCGCGCGGCGCAACAAGCTGTTCGGGCTCTGGATCGCGGAAAAGCTCGGCAAGAGCGGCGCCGATGCCGACGCCTATGCCAAGAGCGTCGTCATCGCCGATCTCGCCGAAGCCGGGGATCAGGACGTCATCCGCAAGGTCCAGGCCGATCTCGACGGCGCGGGCGTCTCGCTCTCCGATAGCGAGTTGCAGCTGCGCCTGGTCGATCTCATGGCCGAGGCGGTCGGCCAGGTCGAAACCTCGCGTTCCTGATTGCTGTAGCCGGGAGCGGCCGCGGCTCTTTTGTTGGGCCACGGTCTTCCGGGCAGCCTGCCTATCTGTTTGAATGAAACGGCATTCAACCGGATAGGCCATATCATGACACTTGCTGCGCGCCTCAGGGCTGGCGAAACCCTATTCACGGCCTGGTCCGGTATCCCCGATTCGATCACGATCGAGACGGTGGCCCGCACCGGCTTCGACGTGGTGACGCTCGACATGCAGCATGGCGCCCATCACGAGGACAGCGTCGCGCGCGGCATGCTGCCGATCCTCGAAGCGGAGAAGCATGCGGTCGTTCGCATTCCGGTCGGCCGCTTCGACATGGCGAGCCGGGCGCTCGATTTCGGCGCCGAGGCGATTATCGCGCCGATGATCAATTCGGCGGACGATGCGCGCCGCTTTGCGGCCGCAATGAAATATCCGCCGCTTGGCGAGCGTTCCTGGGGGCCGACCTTCGGCCTGCCGCGGCGTCAGAAGACGCCCGACATGAAGGCGTGGCTGAAGAATTCCAACGCCGACACGATCTCCTTCGCCATGATCGAAACGCGACAGGCACTCGATGCGCTGGACGCTATTCTCGACGTTCCCGGTATCGACGCGATCTTCGTCGGCCCCGGTGATTTCTCGATCGCCTGGACGAACGGCGACCGGATCGACACTTCGCTCGACGACATGATGCCGGCGATCGAGCGTATCGCCAGGCGCGCGCTCGATGCCGGCAAGCTGACGGCCATCTTTGCCGTCGATCCGGCTATTTCCGGACGCTATGTCGACATGGGCTATGGCATGATCGCTCTCGGCAACGAGAACACCTATATGGCGCTCGGCGCCAGCGACCTGATCGGTCGGGCGCGCGCCTCGATGAAAAAGTAGCCCGGATCAGAGCCGCGACATGAAACTGGCGAAGGCCATCGAGCCTTCCGGCCACGGGCCGTAGCCTGCCGCGTCGTCGATGTGGCCTGCCTCGCCGGCGTCGATGAAGAGCGATCCCCATGCGGCGGCGATGTCTTCGGCGGTCTCGAATGCGCAGAACGGATCGTTGCGGCTGGCGACGGTGATCGACGGAAAGGGCAGGGGATCGCGCGGATAAGGCCCGAAGGTCTGCAAATGACGTGGCCGGATGGAGGCGTTGGCCACGTCCGGCGGAGCCACGAAAAACGCGCCGGCTACCGGTTTTTCAAATGCGCCGAGCGCCTGCACCGTCGTTGCGACGCCGAGGGAGTGGGCGACGATGACGACCGGCTTTTCGGCGCCGTTCACCGTCTCGACGAGCGTTCGCACCCAGTCCTCGCGGACCGGCTTGTTCCATTCCGCCTGCTCTACCCTTCGGCCTGTGGAAAGGCGCGAGAGCCATCGGCTCATCCAGTGTTCCGGGCCGGAATCCTTAAAACCGGCTACGAACAATAGGTCTGCATCCTTGACTTTCATGGCGCGCATGTAGGCCGAGCGCTCACCGGGTGCAACGCCCGCGTTTCCGATGGTTTTGATGAACGGCCTGTTCGCTGTCTTGGGGCTTGCCGGCCAGCGCTCCCCGACCGATCTTTTGGGAAAGCCGGATAGGCCGGCGTTGAAGGAGATGCAGTCGTGACTGTGGACAGTTTGCCCTTTGCGGCTTCGGCGCCGATCAGCGTCTCGCGTGTTGCACTGAAGGCGCGCGATGCGGAGGCGCTTGCCAAATTCTACAAAGAGGTCGTCGGCCTTGCCGAGATCGCCCGCACGCCTGGCCGTGTAACGCTCGGTGTTGGCGGGCGCCCGCTGCTTGAAGTCGAAGCATCGCCCAAGGCCAAAGCCGACGATCCGCGAAGCGCCGGCTTGTTCCACACGGCGTTCCTCTTGCCGACCCGTGCCGATCTCGCGCGCTGGGTGCGTCATGCGATGGAAAAGAAGATGCCGATCGACGGTGCTTCCGACCATTTCGTCAGCGAAGCGCTCTATCTCACCGATCCGGAAGGAAACGGCATCGAGATCTATGTCGATCGTCCGCACGACCAATGGAAATGGAATGGCTCGTCGGTCGACATGGGGACCGAGCGTCTGGATATCCCGGATCTGCTCACCGAAATCGGCGAGAACGATGCCGGCTGGAAAGGCGCGCCGGAAAACAGCATGGTCGGCCATGTCCATCTTCGCGTCGGCAAGCCGGCGGATGCCGAGCGCTGGTGGCACGAAAAGCTCGGTTTCGACACGGCGGCGCATTACGGCGATGCGGCAGTGTTTCTCTCAACCGGCGGCTATCATCACCATATCGGCGCCAATTCCTGGCATAGCGCCGGCGCCGGCCGCCGCGACCCGGATCGGACGGGCCTTGCATGGGTGGAACTGGTGTCGAAGGACGCCTCGGCAGAAAAAATGCTTTCCGATCCGTGGGGAACGGAGGTGAGGGTGGTGCCGGCAAAGACTTAAAGCGTGTCGCGATCTTTCAAGTTCGCTCCATGCGCTTTGGCTTCTTGATTTTGCGCATGTCTTTATCCTGAACCGATTCCCACTTTCGGGAGACATGCTTAGGTGCCCAGTCCTTTCGGCGCTAGAAGGTGGCCGCGGCCGGCCAGCAATCCTTCGACCGAAATATCCTCGTCTATATCGGGCCAGTGAATCCCCTCGCCACGTCCGATGAACCGCCAGTTGCCACGCTCGGATGTCGTGGCGTCGCGGAGGCGAGGGAACCATTGAACCGGAACTGAAAGCTCGCGTCCGTCTTCAAGTGTAACCTGGAGCATGATGTCTGAGACATGCACGTCGACCGCGACGGGATCAACCGCGAGTGCCAAAATGGTCATTCCAAGCCTCCAGAAAGACATCCCTGTATTGCATGACGAGCGTCCTTAGGACAGTCAACTCATGCGCGCGAAAGCGCCTTGATGTCGCGAGTTCCAGCGGATCGAGCCAATATTTGGCGAGCTTATCACCATATTCAACGTGAATGTGGGGCGGCTCGTCATTTTCTCGGCTGTAAAAGAAAAAGCGATAGCCGTCGATAATGAGAACTGTCGGCATCGCCCGTCCTATTTGAACTGCCTACCCAAACACCCGGTTGAAGATCGTATCCACATGCTTGGTGTGGTAGCCGAGGTCGAAATTATCGCGGATTTCCGCTTCCGATAGCGCGGCACGAACCTCCTTGTCGGCGAGCAGTTCCTCAAGGAAATCCTTGCCTTCCTGCCAGACCTTCATCGCGTTTCTCTGCACCAGCCGATAGGCGTCCTCGCGGCTCGCGCCGGCTTGCGTCAGCGCCAGAAGCACGCGCTGTGAGTGTACCAGCCCGCGGAACTTGTTCAGGTTGGCGAGCATGTTTTCAGGATAGACGACGAGTTTCTCGATGAGGCCGGTCAGCCGCGCCAGCGCGAAATCGAGCGTCACCGTCGCGTCCGGCCCGATCATCCGCTCGACGGAGGAGTGCGAGATGTCGCGCTCGTGCCAGAGCGCCACGTCCTCCATCGCCGGCAGCGCGTAGGAGCGCACCATGCGCGAAAGGCCGGTCAAATTCTCCGATAGAACCGGGTTGCGCTTGTGTGGCATCGCCGAGGAGCCTTTCTGACCGGGCGAGAAATATTCCTCGACCTCCAGCACCTCGGTGCGCTGCAGATGGCGGATTTCGGTAGCCAGTCGCTCGACCGAGGAGGCGATGATACCGAGCGTCGTGAAGAACATGGCGTGGCGGTCGCGCGGGATCACCTGCGTGGAGACCGGCTCCGGTTTCAGGCCGAGCTTCTTCGCCACATGCTCTTCGACATACGGATCGATGTTGGCGAAAGTGCCGATTGCGCCGGAGATGGCGCAGGTCGCGATTTCCTCGCGCGCCCGAACCAGCCGCTCGCGGCAGCGGGAGAATTCGGCATAGGCCTGCGCGAGCTTTATTCCGAAGGTGGTCGGCTCGGCGTGGATTCCATGGCTGCGGCCGATGGTGATCGTATCCTTGTGCTCGAAGGCGCGCTTCTTCAGCGCGGCCAAAAGCGCGTCGAGATCGGCGAGCAATATGTCGCTCGCGCGGGTGAGTTGCACTGACAAACACGTGTCGAGCACGTCCGACGAGGTCATGCCCTGATGGATGAAGCGGGCGTCCGGGCCGACGAATTCGGCCAGATGCGTCAGGAAGGCGATGACGTCGTGCTTGGTCTCGCGCTCGATCTCGTCGATGCGGGCGACGTCGAACTTCGCCTTGCCGCCCTTTTCCCAGATCGTCCTCGCCGCTTCCTTGGGGATGACGCCCAGTTCGGCCAGCGCGTCGCAGGCATGCGCCTCGATCTCGAACCAGATGCGGAAGCGGGTTTCGGGCGACCAGATGGCGACCATCTCGGGGCGGGAATAGCGGGGGATCATGAGTGGCGGCCTTTCCGGATGGCGGCTTGAATTGGCCTCGTAGCAGAGCCGGCACGGTCTCTCAACGGCTGGACCAGATAGGGAATGTGTCTCCCGCCGAAGATGTCGCCGCACGGACCCCGCGCGCAATCGCGCGTGCCATGGTGGCGGCGGCGGCGGCATAAAGATCGATGGCCTCGTCCAGGTCGAGCGTCCGCCCGCTCCGGCCCGTCGCCAACGCGAAGACGAGGTCGCCGTCGATGGGGGTGTGCGCGGGCCAGATCGCCCTTGCGAAGCCGTCATGGGCCGCGATCGCCAGCCGCTTTGCGGCGGCCTTCGTCATCACGGCATCGGTGGCGATGACGGCGATCGTCGTGTTTTCGCCCAGTCGGGGTTGTCGCGACTTGAGCCTTACATCCTGCGTGTCGGCCGGCAGGGGATGCGGCAGGCCGAGACCGCCGAATTCGTCGTCGATTTCCCATGGCGCGGCCCAGAAATGCCGCGAGCGGCCGACGGTCACCGAGCCCACTCCGTTTGCGACGGCAAGCGCCCCGACCGTCACGCCGCTCGGCAATAAAGTGGAGGCGGAGCCGAGACCGCCCTTGAGGCCCGCCGTCATCGCGCCGGTGCCGGCTCCAATCGTGCCAAGTGCAAAATCGGCGGCGGCGCGTTCGACCGCCTCGAAACCGAGTTCGCGATAGGGCGGATAGCGGCCCCAGCCCTTGTCGCCGCCATTGGCCAGATCGAATACGATAGCCGCCGGTGCGATCGGCACATGCATCCCGGCGATCTCGAAGCCGATGCCTTTCTCCCGCAGCGCCGCCTGCACGCCGGATGCCGCGTCGAGCCCGAAGGCGGAGCCGCCTGAAAGGACGATGGCGTCCACTTTCTCGACCAGATTGTGCGGTTCGAGCAGATCGGTCTCGCGCGTTCCCGGCGCACCGCCGAGCACCTGTACGCCGGCCACGGCCGGCTCCTCGCAAAGGACTACGGTCGTTCCGCTCTTCACCTTCTCATCCGCCGCGTTGCCGACCAGAAGGCCGGCAACGTCGGTTATGAGGTTCCTGGGTCCCGTCCGGTATGCCATCGCTCAGTGAATTTCCACGAATGAATTGCCGTCCCATTGATAGAGGCGATAGGGGTTGCCCATGACGTCGCCCTTGTCGTCGAAACGAACGGGGCCGATCGCCGTTTTGAAATCGGTGTTTTCCATCCGCTTCTGGAAGCTTTCCCGCGCGTCTCCCGGTGTCAGCGCCAAAGCCGCGATCTGCAAGGCGGCATAGCCCGGCAGCACGTAGCCTTCGGGCGCGATGTCGTCCGCCGCCAACTGGAAAAGCACGGTCCGGTCGCCGCTTGCGGACCAGTCGGGAAGCCCGATCATCAGCGTGCCGGTGGCGAGCGGCACGTCGCCGGGCGCTGCCCTCAGCGCCTCGCCGCCGGCGATCGTCAGCTTGAGCCCGAGTTTGGCAGCGTCGCGCCCTATGATGGCGATGTCGGTGCGGTCGCCGCCGGTGAAGACATATTCCGCGCCGGCCTTCTTCAGGCGCCCGACAAGGCCGATCTGGTTGTCCATCTGCGGGCGGTAATTGTCGGTGAAGACCGGTTTCAGCCCCGCCTGTTCGACGGCAAGCCGGAAATTCTCCGACAATTCGCGTCCGTAGATGGTGCCGTCGTCGATGATGGCGAACAACTTGTCCGCCCATCGCTTTGTCAGGATATCGGCCACGGCTTTCGATTCTTCATCGTCGCGCGGCGCCAGCCGGTAGACCGGCCAGCCGGTCTTGTAGCGCTTGTCGGTAAGGCTGTTCGTGCGTACGCCGGGCGTGATGACGGGGATGTTGGCTTCCTTCAGGATCGGCAGTGCCGTCTCGATCGCCTCCGAGCACAGGAAGCCGACGACCGCGCCCACTCCGGCCTTTACGAATTGCCGCGCCGCTTTCGCTCCGCCGTCGGCGCTGCAGCCGCTATCGGCGGTTTCCAGCGTTACGGTCGCGCCGGCATGGTTCGCCGCCGCCGTCTCGACACCGGCGCGCAATTGCTCGCCGAGCATCGCATCGGCCCCACTGAGCGGCGCGGCGAGCCCGATCGAGATTTCCGCCGCCGCCGCGGCGTGGACGGTGCCGAGCAGAATTGCAGCGATCAGGGCTGACATTGTCGCGCGCATCGGCGGGGGCGTTCCAACAGGTCCGTGTCGATCACGTCGTGCTGTAAAACGCTCGGCCGCAACAAGCAACTCGCGGCCCCGCTGGAACCGGCGGCGCTCGATGCCGGCCCGGGGTCATTCCTACGATCCTACCCGTGGACAAGGGCGGCGATGTATGGCGAAATAACGCGGGACGGTGGCGTTGATCCCGATTTTGCCGCATTGTCTTATATTGCAAGGACGTCAGAGATTCGCATTCCGGAAGCTCTTCGCTTCCGCCAATCGAGGGGGACTTCATGAAGACCAGAACGATCGCGGTGCTCGCCGCCGCGGCGCTTGCCAGCGCCTGCACCACCACCGACCCGTATACGGGCCAGCCCAAGATGTCGAACACGGCCGGCGGGGCGTTGATCGGTGCCGCCGCGGGCGCCGGCCTCGGCCTTCTTGCCGGCGGCAACGATGGACGCAACGCGCTGATCGGCGCCGGCGTCGGTGCGCTCGCGGGTGGCGCGGTAGGGTCCTACATGGACAACCAGGAAGCGCAGCTTCGTGCACAGCTTCAGGGCACCGGCGTTTCGGTGACGCGTGACGGCAACCGCATCATCCTCAACATGCCCTCCAACGTCACCTTCCCGACCGATCAGGATTCGGTCCTGCCGTCTTTCTATCCGACGTTGAACGCGGTGGCGCTGGTCATGAAGAAATACAACCGGACACTGATCGACGTGAACGGCCACACCGATTCGACCGGCAGCGACCAGTACAATCTCGACCTCTCCAGGCGGCGCGCGCAGTCCGTCTCCAGCTATCTCGCGGCACAGGGTGTCGATGGCCGCCGCTTCGCGGTCAATGGCTTCGGCGAAAGCGACCCGATCGCATCGAACGCCACCGAATCGGGCCGCGCCCAGAACCGCCGTGTCGAGATCTACCTGACGCCGGTCACCTGAGGATGACGATCCATCGCCCTCCTCCGCAAATTCGGAGGAGGGCGATGGGTGCGCCCTGTCTGAGAAGTTTACAATGCCTTGGCGATCCGCGAGGCCAGCCGGGCATTATTCTCCACCAGCGCAATGTTGGTGGCGAGGCTCCTGCCGTCGCTCAGTTCGAGGATTTTCGAAAGCAGGTAGGGCGTGACGGCCTTGCCGCCGATATTTTCTGCACTGGCCGCCGCTTGCGCCGCCGCAATATAGGCAGCCATCTCGTCTTCCGGGATTTCGTCCGCTTCCGGAACGGGATTGGCGACCAGCATGCCGCCGGCGATGCCGAGCGCATGCCTGGTGCGGAAGAAGCCGGCGATTGCGTCCGGGCGGTCGAGGCGCAAAGGCGCGGGACGGGGCGAACTGCGTGACCAGAAGGCCGGAACGACATCCGCACCATAGGCGACGACCGGTACGCCGCGCGTCTCCAGCACTTCCAGAGTCTTGTCTATATCGAGGATGGCCTTCGGCCCGGCCGAGACGACGATGACGGGCGTGCGCGCCAGTTCATCGAGGTCGGCGGAGATATCGAAGCTTTTCTCCGCCCCTTTATGGACACCGCCGATACCGCCGGTGGCGAAGACGGAAATGCCCGCAAGCGCCGCCGCGATCATGGTGGCGGCGACCGTGGTCCCGCCGGTCCGCCTCTCCGATATCGCAAAGGCAAGATCGGCCCTCGACAGCTTCATCATGTCGCCCCCCATCGCCAGCGCTTGCCGCTCTGCGCCGGTGAGGCCGATTTTCAGCCGTCCGTCCATCACCGCGATGGTGGCCGGCACAGCCCCTTCCTCGCGTACGATCCGCTCGACCGAAATGGCCGTCTCCCGGTTTTGCGGATAAGGCATGCCGTGCGTGATGATCGTGCTTTCCAGCGCGACGACGGGCGCGCCGGCGTCAAGCGCTTCGGCGACCGCCGGTTCGATGTCGATGAAGGAACGCGCGCTTTCAGGGATCATTCAATTCTCTGTTCGGGGATCGTCAGGGCCTGCGGCGGTTCATCCCATATCATGCGCCATCGGGACAAGAGCGAGTGCTTCCGCGAAAGCCGCTTTATCATATTCGGCGACGGCCGCATTCGTCTCCACCGTCAAAAGTGCGGCGGCGAGCCCCTCGCGCACGGCTTGGCGCAGTTCTTCTCCATGCATCAGCGCGGCGACCGTCGCGCCGGCCAGCGCGTCGCCGGCTCCCGTCGTATCGGCCATACGGCGCGGGGAGGGCGGCTCGATTTCAAACAGGCCGGCGGCGTCGAAGCCAAGGATGCTTTCCTTGCCGGCGCTGATGACTCCCGAGGCAAGACCCGAAGCAGCAAGGGTTCGCGCCATTTCGGCCGGATCTCCATCGACGCTATCGCCTGAAAGCATTGCGGCCTCGCGCCGGTTCATGAACAGGCAGGCGATACGGGCGAGGACCGGCCGCAGCCGGACCGCCTTGGCAGGCGAGATCGCGACCGCGAAGATGGGCCGTGCGCCCGCCAGCCCGGCGAGCCTTTCCAGCGCCGGCTCGGGGAGATTGGCATCGCAGAGCACCGCATCGGCGCCGGCGATCGCGTCGCGCACGGCGCGCCTGCGGATCAGCTTGGCGAAAGCGAGGTCGTAGAGGCCCATATCGGCGAGCCCCGCGATCACATCGCCATTCGCCTCGACGAAGGCTGTGTAGCTCGGCGTGGCACGGTCGAGGAAAGTGGCGGACAGATCGGCGATGCAGGCTTCGCGTATGGCGCGCGCGACCGCTTCACCGGCCGTGTCGCCGCCTCGCACGGAAAGAAGCATTCCGCAGCAACCGTGCCCGACGGCGTTGCGCAGGGCGTTGAATACGCCGCCGCCGGCTTCCTCGCGCATCGTGCCGGGGTTCGAAGCGCCGGGAATATAAGGCCCGCCAAGGCGCCCACGCCGGTCGATATGGGCGCCGCCGGCGGCAAACAGCTTTGGTTTCGTCATGAGGGGCGGGTTCCCGGTCGGGAGGCGCGATCGGAGGCCGGCGAATCGGCCCCATGCGCGGTCTTCGATGCGGCCGGCTTGACAAAATAAGCACCCGCTATTGCGGCAGGGTGCGCGGAACAAGAAAGGAACAAAATAATAAAACCGTTTAAAAACAAGATGTTATATCGGTTGCCAAACGGGAACAAAATAGGTACAAATATGCAAGGGATCACACATTGCCCAGCCTTCATTGACGACCAAGGGGTAGTATATCATGGCTCAGAACATGTTGCGGCTTGTCGAGGACAATTTGGTGGATAAGACAAAGGCTCTGGACGCGGCGCTTTCCCAGATCGAGCGGGCGTTCGGCAAAGGCTCGATCATGCGGTTGGGCGCCAACGAGCAGGTAGTGGAGATCGAGACCATCTCGACCGGCTCGCTCGGTCTCGATATCGCGCTCGGCGTCGGCGGACTGCCCAAGGGGCGCGTCATCGAGATCTACGGACCGGAAAGCTCGGGCAAAACGACGCTTGCGCTGCATACGGTGGCCGAGGCGCAGAAGAAGGGCGGCATCTGCGCCTTCATCGACGCGGAGCATGCGCTCGACCCGATCTATGCGCGCAAGCTGGGCGTTGACCTGGAAAACCTCCTGATCTCGCAGCCCGACACCGGCGAGCAGGCGCTGGAGATCTGCGACACCTTGGTGCGCTCCGGCGCGGTCGACGTGCTGGTGGTCGATTCGGTGGCGGCGCTGACGCCGCGCGCCGAGATCGAGGGCGAGATGGGCGATTCGCTGCCCGGCTTGCAGGCGCGTTTGATGAGCCAGGCGCTGAGGAAGCTCACCGCCTCGATCTCGCGCTCCAATACGATGGTCATCTTCATCAACCAGATTCGCATGAAGATCGGCGTCATGTTCGGTTCGCCGGAGACGACGACGGGCGGCAACGCGCTCAAATTCTATGCCTCGGTGCGCCTCGACATACGCCGCATCGGTTCGGTGAAGGACCGCGACGAGGTGGTCGGCAACCAGACCCGTGTCAAGGTCGTGAAAAACAAGCTTGCCCCACCCTTCAAGCAGGTCGAATTCGACATCATGTATGGCGAGGGCGTGTCGAAGACCGGCGAACTGGTGGATCTCGGCGTCAAGGCCGGCGTGGTGGAGAAGTCGGGCGCCTGGTTCTCCTATAATTCGCAGCGCCTCGGGCAGGGGCGTGAAAACGCCAAGCAGTTCCTGCGCGACAATCCCGAACTGGGACGCGAGATCGAACTGGCGCTGCGCCAGAATGCCGGCCTGATCGCGGAGCAGTTCCTTGAGAATGGCGGTCCGGGCGATCTCGACGACGATGCTGAGGCTGCCGGCGCGTAGTTTCCTGCCCCAGTTCTCCCGTGACGGATGCCGGCGCTTTCGTGCCGGCTTTCGTTTTTCCGGCGCTGGACGCCGCCGCCGGGCCGTACCCACCGTGTTTCTGGACAGCATGAAGGCCTGACGCTACAAGGCCTGACACATTTTCCCGGGCACGTGTCCGGATACAATTCCAGAAGGCATGTTCATGAGTGGCGTCAACGAGATCCGGTCGGCATTTCTGGAGTATTTCGCGAGGAACGGCCACCAGATCGTGTCGTCGGGTCCGCTCGTTCCGCGCAACGACCCGACGCTCATGTTCACCAATGCCGGCATGGTGCAGTTCAAGAACGTCTTCACCGGGCTTGAGCAGCGGCCCTATTCGCGTGCCACGACCTCGCAGAAATGCGTGCGGGCCGGCGGCAAGCACAACGACCTCGACAATGTCGGCTATACCGCGCGCCACCACACCTTCTTCGAGATGCTCGGCAATTTCTCCTTTGGCGACTATTTCAAGGAGCTTGCGATCGAGCTTGCCTGGAAGCTGATCACACGCGAGTTCGGCATTGCCGGGGATCGGCTGCTTGTTACGGTCTATCATACCGACGACGCCGCGGCCGAGCTGTGGAAGAAGATCGCCGGCCTGCCGGAAAGCCGCATCATCCGCATCCCGACCAGCGCCAATTTCTGGGCGATGGGCGATACCGGCCCGTGCGGCCCATGCTCCGAGATTTTCTACGACCACGGCGAACATATACCGGGCGGCCCTCCCGGCAGTCCCGATGAGGACGGTGACCGCTTCATCGAGATATGGAACCTCGTCTTCATGCAGTTCGAGCAGGTGACGAAGGAAGAGCGCGTCGACCTGCCGCGCCCGTCGATCGACACCGGCATGGGGCTGGAGCGCATCGCCGCGGTGCTGCAAGGCGTGCACGACAATTATGACATCGACCTCTTCCGCGCGCTCATTCGTGCCTCCGAAGAGGCGACCGGCGTCAAGGCGGAAGGGAAGAACCGCGCCAGCCATCGCGTCATTGCCGATCATCTGAGGGCATCGAGCTTCCTTATCGCCGACGGCGTCCTGCCGTCGAACGAGGGGCGCGGCTATGTGCTGCGCCGCATCATGCGCCGCGCCATGCGCCATGCGCAGCTTCTCGGCGCGAAGGACCCCTTGATGTGGCGTCTCGTGCCGGCGCTCCTGCGCGAAATGGGTCAGGCCTATCCCGAACTCTTGCGCGGTGAAGCGCTCATCACCGAGACGCTGAAGCTCGAGGAGCGGCGCTTCCGCAAGACGCTGGCGCGCGGTCTTGGCCTTCTCTCGGAGGAGACCGAGCAATTGAAGCAAGGCGACAGGCTCGACGGCGAGACGGCTTTTCGGCTTTACGATACCTATGGTTTCCCGCTCGATCTGACGCAGGATGCGTTGCGCCAGCGTGGAATCGGCGTCGATCTCGAAGGGTTCGATGCCGCGATGGAACGGCAGAAAGCCGAAGCGCGCGCAAGCTGGGCAGGCTCCGGCGAGGCCAGGACCGACGCGATCTGGTTCACGGTGCGCGACCGGGCCGGGCCGACCGAATTTCTGGGCTACGAGACGGAAAAGGCCGAGGGTGTCGTCACCGCGCTGGTCCGCGACGGCGCCATCATCGACGAGGCGAGGGAAGGCGAAACGGTCGGCATCGTCGTCAACCAGACGCCTTTCTACGGCGAATCCGGCGGCCAGGTCGGCGATACCGGCATGATGTATGGCGACCGCCTGGTCATCGAGGTCACCGACACGCAAAAGCGCGGCGACGGTGTCTTCGTGCATAGCGGGCTGGTCAGGGAGGGCACAGTGGGAACCGGTGCGGCCATCGAGATGGAAGTCGACCACATCCGCCGCTCGCGCCTGCGCGCCAATCATTCCGCCACCCACCTCATCCACGAGGCGCTGCGTGAGATACTGGGCACGCATGTCGCCCAGAAAGGCTCGCTTGTCGCACCCGATCGCCTGCGCTTCGACTTTTCCCATCCAAAGCCGATCGCGGCGGAGGAGCTGGATCGCGTCGAGGACATGGCGAACGGGATCGTCGTGCAGAACAGTCCCGTCGCCACGCGGCTGATGGCCGTGGACGACGCCATCGAAGAGGGCGCGATGGCGCTCTTCGGTGAGAAATACGGCGACGAGGTCCGTGTCGTCTCCATGGGCACGGCCGAACATGGCGACAAGGCCGGCAAGCCTTATTCGGTGGAGCTTTGCGGCGGCACCCATGTTCGCGCCACCGGCGATATAGGTCTCATCCGCCTGGTCTCGGAAGGCGCAGTCGCGGCCGGCGTCCGCCGTATCGAGGCGCTGACCGGCGTCGATGCCCGTCACCATCTCGATGAGCAGGAGCGGCGCGTGAAGGCGATGGCCGCAGCACTTAAGGTCGGCCCGGCCGAGGCGCTGCCGCGCCTCGAGGCGCTCCTGGAAGAGCGGCGCAAACTGGAGCGCGAACTGGCCGACGCGCGCAAGAAGCTGGCGCTCGGCGGCGGATCGGCCGGTGCAGCCGGCGCGATCAAGGAAGTTGCCGGCACCAAATTCCTCGGCAAGGTCGTCGAGGGCGTCTCTCCCCGTGATCTGAAGTCGCTTGCCGATGACGGCAAGAAGTCGCTCGGCTCGGGCGTAGTGGCGTTCGTCGGCGTCGGCGAGGACGGCAAGGCGAGCGTGGTCGTCGGCGTCACCGGCGATCTGGCGTCGAGATTCTCCGCCGTCGATCTCGTCCGCAAGGCTTCCGCGGCCTTGGGTGGACAGGGCGGTGGGGGGCGACCCGACATGGCGCAGGCCGGCGGCCCTGACGGAACCAGGGCGGCGGAGGCGCTGGACAAGGTAGCCGAAGCGCTCGGCGCGTGAACGCATAACGCTGCGACGGTGCCTTCATGATCGTCGGCCGATAAAGAATTCCTCGGCCGACGAGTAGCATCGGTGCGCCGTCGACGGCCGCGGCAATACCCGTGCTACCCGCCTGTTCGTTGCGGCACGGGATTTCCGAGCGACGGCCTGTTCTCACCTGTGTCTGAAAAGCCGGCGGCGGTTCACCACGCCGCGCTTTCACGTGCCTTGCGCGGGAAGTCCGGCGGCGGCGCCTTGATCTCGCGGCGTTCGCCGGCGCTCATTGTGTTTATGATTGCGAGAACCGCGCGGTTTCGCGGGTCGTTCTTCGCCTGCTGCAGGCAGAAAAAGTCGGTAAAGAAATCCATAATCGGACCCCGTGCTTTCCTCCCGATTCGTGCGGAAGATAGTCGTTCACGGGTAATATTGCAGTGCAGCAAATGTATGGCTGCCTTGCGGCCGAAAGACGCGGAATGCGCTCCTGTTTCATATTTTCGAAGAAATTGTGTGCCTGCCGAAGCGGTGGGCTCCAGCGTGGGCGTCCGGTCTATTCCACTGTTGCGGCGGGTTCGGCGGCGCCTTGCAGCGGCTTTTCCGGCATCAGGGCGAAAAACAGGAAGGACACGAAGATGCATCCCGCTCCACCGAGGAAAATAATACCGAAGGCAGTGGGCGAGGCGGCGGCAGCGGCGGCTGTAGCGGCTCCCTCGCGGCCGAGCGGAAGGCCATAGCCGAGCGCGATCGCGCCAAAGGCGGCGACGCCTATCGCCCCGCCCAGAGAGCGCATGAAGGTCATCAGGCCGGTCGCGACGCCCAGATGCGCGCGGTCGACCGCGTTCTGCACCGAAACCGTGGAGATCGGAAAGCTTGTGCCAAGGCCGACGCCGGCGCCGGTCGTCAGGATTTCGAGGACAAGCAGCGAGGGGCGATGAACCGACAGGCCGAGCGCGACAAGGCATGCGGTACACAACAGCAAGCCGATGAGCGCGATGCGCTTGTAATGCGTCACATGTGCGACCAACTGGCCGCTGCCCATGGCGCCGACAACCGTACCCATCATCAGGCCCAGGAGCGCCGTGCCGGAATCGGCGACCGAAAGATGCAGGAACAACTGCATATAGATCGGGAGATAGACCGACAGCCCGATCGAAACGGCCTGCACGATGAAGAGCGCGATGGTAGCCGTCCTCACCACGGGGTTGACCAGAACCTCCAGCGAGATCAGCGGCTCGGCGATCCGCAGAAGCCACCACGAGAGCACGGTCCACAAGACGAGCGAAAACACGATCAGGCCAAGCACCGGAGTCGACAGCCAGGGATAGGTGCTGCCGCCCCAGTTCAGCGCCAGAAGAAGCACCGCCGTCGCGGTGACGAGCAGGAAGGCGCCGGGTGCGTCCACTTTGCGCCGGCGGGCTGCGACGGTCAGCTTCTTCAGCGGATTGTTGAGGATCATCATGGCGAACACGCCGAGCGGCAGGTTGATCCAGAAGATGAGCGACCAGTCGAGATGGCCGGCGAAATAGCCGCCGAGAAGCGGGCCGGCTACGCTGGCTACGGCCCATGTGCCTGAAATCCAGGCTGCGTAGCTTGCCCGCTCGCGCGGGGGTACCAGGTCGCCGATCACGGTCTGTGTCAGCGCAAACAGCCCGCCGCCGCCGACGCCCTGTATGGCGCGGCCGGCGATCAGCATGGACATGTTGACCGAAAGTGCGCTGACCACCGAGCCGGCGAGGAAGATCAGGATGGCCGCATAGATCGTCGGGCGGCGCCCGTAGATGTCGGAGATCTTGCCGTAGAGCGGCGCCACGGCCGTCGCCGTCAGGAGATAGGATGTGACGATCCAGGGCAGGTATTCGGCGTGGCCGAGCGCGCCGCCGATCGTGGGCAGGGCGGGCGCCACGATAGCCTGGTCAAGCGCCGCCAGCAGCATGGAAAGCAGCACGCCGCCGATGATCGCATTCTTTTCGCGCTCGGAAATCGGCGGCGCCTTGAAGCCGGCATCGTTGGGCACGCGAAAGGGCTTGTCCATGGAACCATCCGAAATTGCCAGATCCGCGCGATCGACGGCACCGCGGGCGGAAATGCCGCGCGAGCGAATGGCCTGGTCTGTTTTCCTGACTGTGGACCCCGATGTGATGCCGAGGCTTCGAACCCCGCCGGGCGAGGCCGCCGGACTACCGACCGGCTTGCGTTTCCATAAACAGCGCGCGCGGCAATAGCAGACGGGGAGAAGGGTGTCGAGCCTGCGGCGTGGGTAGGGAGCCTTCGTCCGCCTGTCCGAGAGCTATAACGGGATGTTGTCGTGCTTCTTCCAGGGGTTCTTCAAATCCTTGTTACGCAGCATCCTGAGCGCGCGAGCCACGCGCCGCCTTGTCGAATGCGGCATGATGACCTCATCCACATAGCCGCGTTCGGCCGCGACGAAGGGCGACAGGAAGCGATCTTCATAGGCCTTCGTGTGCGCGGCGATCTTTTCGGCGTCGGCAATGTCCTTGCGGTAGATGATCTCGACCGCGCCCTTGGCGCCCATGACGGCGATCTGCGCGGTCGGCCAGGCATAATTGATGTCGCCTCTGAGATGCTTGGACGCCATCACGTCATAGGCCCCTCCGAAGGCCTTGCGGGTGATGATCGTGATCTTCGGCACGGTCGCCTCGGCATAGGCGAAGAGAAGCTTGGCGCCATGCTTGATGAGACCGCCATATTCCTGCGCGGTGCCCGGCAGGAAACCCGGCACGTCGACGAAGGTGACGAGGGGGATCGAGAAACAGTCGCAGAAGCGCACGAAGCGCGCCGCCTTGCGCGAGGCATCCGCATCGAGCACGCCGGCGAGCACCATCGGCTGGTTGGCGACGAAGCCGACCGTGCGGCCCTCGACGCGGCCGAAGCCGGTGACGATGTTCCTGGCGAAGGATGCCTGGATCTCGAAGAAATCTCCTTCGTCCACCGTCTTCAAGATGAGTTCCTTGATGTCGTAGGGCTTGTTGGCGTTGTCGGGGACGAGAAGATCGAGCGAGCGGTCGTTGTCCGCCGCCGACTGCGCGCAGTCGATCGCCGGCACCTCGCTGGTATTGGAGGAGGGCAGCAAGTCGACCAGCCGCCGCATCTGCAGGAGCGCCTCGATGTCATTGTCGTAGGCGCCGTCGGCGATCGAGGATTTCGTCGTATGGACGGACGCCCCGCCGAGTTCCTCTGCCGTGACCGTCTCGTTGGTGACCGTCTTCACTACGTCCGGGCCGGTCACGAACATGTAGGAAGTGTCGCGCACCATGAAGATGAAATCGGTCATGGCAGGCGAATAGACGTCGCCGCCGGCGCACGGCCCCATGATGACGGAAATCTGCGGGATGACGCCGGACGCCAGCACGTTGCGCTGGAAGATCTCGGCATAGCCGCCGAGCGCCGCCACGCCCTCCTGGATGCGGGCGCCGCCGGCATCGTAGAAGCCGATGATCGGCGCCCGGTTCTTGAGCGCCATTTCCTGCACCTTGATGACCTTCTCGGCATGCGCCTCGGAGAGCGAGCCGCCGAAGACGGTGAAATCCTTGGCGAAGACGAAGACGGTGCGTCCGTTCACCGTGCCCCATCCGGTGACGACGCCGTCGCCGGCAAACCGCGTATTCTCCATGCCGAAATCGGTGGAGCGGTGCTCGACGAACATGTCGAACTCCTCGAAGGAGCCCTGGTCGAGGAAGATTTCGATCCGCTCGCGCGCGGTGAGCTTGCCGCGCTTGTGCTGCGCATCGATGCGCGCCTCGCCGCCGCCCATCCGGGCGGTCTCGCGGCGGCGCTCCAGTTCGGCCAGCACGTCCTTCATGGATTTTATCTCCCGATCGTCGAATTGTTTCCTGTTAGCACGTGGGCGGCGGCAGGCAAGCTATCCGCATTGCCAATATGGCCGGGTGCCCCTATCAGCGGCACCCATGTCGTCTCTCGTTGAAACGGTCCTTTTCGTCTTCGGGCTTGCGGCGCTCGGTTATATTTCCGGCGTTTCAGGTTATCTGAAACCGGCTATCGGCGATGCCGTTTCCGAATTCGCGGTGAGGGTGGCGCTGCCGGTGCTTCTGTTTCGCACCATGGCGCACGCCGATTTCCACGGCGCCGCACCCTGGACGCTGTGGACGATCTATTTCTTCGCCCTGGCGGTTACATGGATCGCCGGCCACCTGACCGTCACCCGCATTTTCGGCCGTGACAGCGCCGCCGGCGTCGTCGGAGGCGTCTCCGCCGCCTTCTCCAACAGCGTCCTGCTCGGCATTCCCTTCATCCTGGGCGTTTACGGCAAGGACGGGGTGGAGATCCTGTCGCTCATCGTCTCCGTTCACCTGGCCGTGGTGATGATCGCATCGATCGTGCTGTTCGAAATATTCGAGGAAGGGGGCAAGGCGCCCGGACGCTGGCTGGAACTGGCCATCGGCTTTGTATGCAAGCTCTTCGGCAATGCTATCATCGTCGGTATCCTGGCCGGCGTCGCGTGGCATCTGACGGGGCTGGCGCTGCCCTCGCTGGCCGGGCGTTTCGTCGATGCCATCGCCGACACGGCCGGGCCGCTCGCGCTTTTCGCGATGGGTCTCAGCCTTCGCAAATTCGGCATCTCGGGCAATCTGATGCCATCGGCGACACTCTCGGTGCTGAAACTGATGGTCATGCCGGCGATCGTGCTGGTCGCCGCCTGGGCGTTCGGCCTGCCGCCGCTGGCGGCGAAAGTCGCCGTCGCCACCGCTTCGATGCCGGCGGGGGTCAATTCCTATCTGATCGCGGTCCAGTTCCGGACTGCGCAGGGGCTCGCATCGAGCCAGTTGACGCTTTCCACGGTGGCGGCGGTGGTGACGACCGCCTTCTGGCTGGCGATAGCGCATGCAGTCTTTGGCTGACGCGGCTTGGCAGGGTTTTGCGATGTCGCTGCGCCGCGCTAGGGTGCCCGCTGTGGCCGAGAGCTTGCCCGGTGCCAGGCGGCGCGATATGCCAGTGGTTCCTGCGGGACGGTATCCCAGCCGGCCCAAAGCTCATCGACGAAATCAGAAGGATAGGCGCCGCGTCGTTCTACGACCTTGGGGCGCTATGAAAGGAGGCTTTTATGCTTCAGAAGACCAGCCATTACCTGCGTCAGGCCAACCTCATCGGCGGCGAATGGGTGCAGGCCGATTCCGGCGCGACAATCGACGTCGTCAATCCCGCGACCGGCCTGAAGTTGGGCACGGTGCCGAAGGCCGGCAGGGCGGAGACGCGCCGCGCCATCGAGGCGGCAGGAGAGGCCTTCAAGTCGTGGCGCAGGACTTCCGCGCTCGAACGCTCGAAACTCCTCCACAAGCTCGCCGATGCGCTTCTGGACAATCAGGATTCGCTCGCCGAACTCCTCACCATGGAGCAGGGCAAGTCGCTGACGGAATCGAAGGGAGAAATCGGCTCGTCGGCGGCCTACGTGCGATGGTTCGCGGAGGAAGGCCGCCGCACCTATGGCGATATCGTGCCTTCGCCTTGGGCGGACCGGCGTATCCTCGTCAACCGTGAGCCGGTCGGCGTCATCGCGGCCATCACGCCGTGGAATTTCCCGTCCTCGATGCTCGCCCGCAAGATCGGGCCCGCACTTGCAGCCGGCTGCACGACCGTCGTCAAGCCCGCCTCGCAGACGCCCTATTCGGGCCTGGCCTGGGGCGCGCTTTGCGAGGAGGTCGGCATCCCGAAGGGTGTGGTCAACATCGTAACCGGCGCGGCCGGCGAGATCGGCGACGAGATCTGTGAAAACCCGATCGTGCGCAAGGTCACCTTCACCGGTTCGACCGAGGTCGGCAAGATATTGCTTCAGAAGGCCGCTTCGACGGTCAAGAAGGTGTCGATGGAACTTGGCGGCAACGCGCCGTTCCTGGTCTTCGACGACGCCGACCTCGACCGCGCGGTCGCCGGAGCGATTGCCGCCAAGTACCGCAATTCCGGCCAGACCTGCGTCTGCACCAACCGCTTCTACGTGCAGGCCGGCATCCACGACAAATTCGTCGAGAAGCTTGTCGAGGCGACCAACAGCCTCAAGGTCGGCTCGGGCCTCGAAGAGGGGACGCAGCAGGGGCCGCTGATCGACGACAAGGCGGTAGAGAAGGTCGAGGAATTCGTGACCGACGCTGTTTCCAAGGGTGGCAAGGTCGTTGCCGGCGGCAAGCGCCATGCGCTTGGCGGCACCTTCTTCGAGCCGACGGTTATCAGCGGCGCCACCGACGACATGCGCTTCACGCAGGAAGAGATCTTCGGCCCGGTCGCACCGATATATCGCTTCGAGAAGGAAGAGGACGCCGTCGCGCTTGCCAACGACACGGTTTACGGCCTTGCCTGCTATTTCTATACGGGCGATCTCGGCTGCGCCTTCCGGGTCATGGAAGGGCTGAAATACGGGCTGGTCGGCGTCAACGAGGGTGTCATCACCACGCCTGAAGCGCCGTTCGGCGGCGTGAAGGAATCAGGCCTCGGCCGCGAGGGCGGCCACCAGGGGATCGATGACTATCTCGATACCAAATATGTCTGCATCGGTGGCCTTGGGCTCTGAACCGAAGATGGGCGAGGGGGGAGAAGTCTTCGGGACCGCCGCCGACGGTACGGCGGTCCATCGCTTTCGCATCAAGGGCGGCGGTCTTTCCGCCGCCATCCTGACTTACGGCGCGGTTCTTCAGGATTTGCGCCTGGAGGGTCACGATGCGCCGCTAACGCTCGGTTTCGAGCGTTTCGAGGACTATCCTGCCCATTCGCCCTATTTCGGGGCGGTCGTCGGCCGCTATGCCAACCGCATCCGCGGGGGACGCTTCACCATCGACGGCGTGCGTTATCAGGCCGATACCAACTTCCTCGGCAAGCACATGCTTCATGGCGGGTCCGCCGGGTCCGGCAAGCGCGTGTGGCGACTGGGAGAGCAGGGCGTCGATTTCGTCACGCTCCGGCTCACCGATCCGGACGGCTGGATGGGCTTTCCCGGAACGCTGGAGGTTTCGGCGACCTATCGGCTCAAGGCCGGCGGCATCCTCCAGCTGGAACTGGAAGCGACGACCGACAAGCCGACGCTCTGCAATTTCTCCCACCATTCCTATTTCAACCTCGACGATGGCGGCTCGGGCAATGTCCTCGGCCATCGCCTGATGCTGAATGCGGGCGCTTATCTGCCGGTCGATGATGAAATGATCCCGACCGGCGTCGTGCAGCCGGTCGACGGTACGCCTTTCGATTTCAAGCAGGCGCAGCCGATCCACCGGCCGGGCGACACGGTCGATTATGACCACAATTTCTGCATGACTTCCGCTCGCGGGCCGCTCAGGCAGGCCGCATGGGCACAGGCGGAGCGCTCCGGCGTGGAGATGGAATGCTGGACCACCGAGCCCGGCATCCAGTTCTATGCCGGCCACAAGGCGGCGCGCGATGTGCCGGGCCTCGGGCGCCGCATGTACAAGGCCAATGCCGGCTTCTGCCTTGAAGGGCAGGTGTGGCCCGACGCGCCCAACCGCCCCTATTTCCCGCAGGCGTTTCTGAGGCCCGACGAGAAGTCCAGGCAAGTCACGCAGTACCGGTTCAGGCTGGGTTAGTCGGCGAATGCCGTCTGCAGCACCTCGAACGGTGCGAGCGCGCCGCGTACCTGTACCACGGCGGATGCCACGCGATGGGCGCGGGTGACGGCGGTCGCCGGTTCGTCGCCGAGAAGGCGGGCGGCGAGATAGGAGCCGTTGAAGCTGTCGCCGGCCGCTGTCGTGTCGATGGCCTTGGTGGGTACTGCAGGCAACATCCGGCCGGAGCCCTTGCCGAAGAGCAGCGCCGGCTCAGCACCGTCTTTGACAACGATTTCACCGACACCGGCTTCCGCCATCCGCTTGGCCGTGGCCTCCATGGAAGCGTCGCCATAAAGCGCCTGCTCGTCCGGGAAGGTCGGCAGCGCGATGTCTGTCAAGGCAAGCGCCTCGGAAAAGGTCTCGCGCGCGGCTGAGTCGGATTCCCACAGGCGTGGCCGGTAGTTGGGATCGAAAGCGATCAGCGTGCCGGCGGCGCGCGCCTTCTTCAGCGCGTCGAACAGGAACTTGCGCGCGTCAGGTTCCAGTATGGCGAGGGTGATGCCGGAGAAATAGGCAAGCGCCCGGCCGGCAAGGCTTCCGGCCAATGCAGCGGGATCGCTCGCCAATTGCCGTGCTGCCGCGTCCGAGCGCCAATAGGTGAAGGAGCGTTCCGCGCCCGAGAGCGTGATCGCGTAGAGGCCCGGCCGCGCGCCGGGGATGACCGGGCTTTTCGCCGTGCCGATACCGTGCTCGGCCATGAAGCCGCGCTGGCCCACCGAGAACGGATCGTCGCCGAAGGCGCTGACATAGTCCGTTGCCGCCGGTGCGGGCAGCAGAGCCCGCATCGTCCACAGCGTGTTGAACGTATCGCCGGCAAAACCCATGTGCCAGCTATCGCCGCCGCTGCCGGAAAGCTCCAGCATGCACTCGCCGATCGATGCAACGCTCAAACCCATCCGCACCCTCCCATCGGACAAATTCCTATTTTGGGCGGATTCGCTCTACACTTTCGGCCGCCGCATGGCCATGCCATGGCTGCGGGATTTGCAAGGTGCGATGATGGGAAGCCGGAGATGAGCAGACGCGTCCTGATCGCGCTCGCGGCAGTGGTGATCGTTGCAATCGTCGGCTGGCAATTGGCGATACGCGCCTTCGTGGCGGCTCCAGACGAGCTTGACCTTTCGCTGTCGAAGAAAAGCGCAACCGGCCTCTATTCCGTTTCGCTGACGCCGGAACAGGCACCGAGCCGCGAAGGAGCGCTGCAATCCTTCATACTGACCGTGAAGATGGCGGACGGAACGCCGGTGGATGTCTTGAGGATCGCGGTTGGCGGCGGCATGCCGCGACACGGCCACGGCCTGCCTGTCGAGCCGCGCGTGGGCGCCGCGCTCGGTAACGGGAAATATCGGATCGAGGGCGTTAAATTCAGCATGGCGGGCTGGTGGCAGCTTAAATTCACCATCGATGCGCCGCCGGGCCGGGACGATGTGGAGTTCAACATCGTTTTATAGCTCCCAAGCGCGCGACTCAGCAGATTCGGCACCGAAAGTGCCGCAGTTCGTTTCAGGACGCCGCCTTCGCCGGTTTCTGTGCTCCGCCGTCCTTCTGTAAACGGTCGAGCTGGAGTCGGATATGCGCTGCTTCGGCGGGCGTGTTGGCAAGCGAGATCGCCTTGCCGAAGGCCTCGCAGGCCTCGCGCCCGTATCCGCCTTGCATGAGGAGCGCGCCGCGCACGCCGTGGAAGTAAAAATAACCGTCGAGCTTCTCCGCGAGCGGCTCGATCATGGCGAGCGCCGCTCCGGGGCCATGCAGCTTCGAGACCGCAACGGCACGGTTGAGCGTCACCACCGGCGACGGCCGCATCTTTTCAAGCGCCGCGTAGAGCTGCTCGATCTCCGCCCAGTCCGTGTCTTCGGCCGTCGCGGCGCGTGCGTGAAGGGCGGCGACGGCAGCCTGGATCTGGTAGGGGCCGGGATGGCGGTGGCGCACCGCCTTGTCGATCATTGCCAGACCCTCGGCGATCGTCGACCGGTTCCACAAAGACCGGTCCTGGTCCTCGAGAAGCACGATCTGACCTTGCTGGTCGAAGCGCGCAGCAGTGCGGGCATGCTGCAAAAGAAGCAGTGCCGTCAGCCCCATGATCTCCGGATCGGCCGGAAAAAGCCGTAGCAAAAGCCGCGCCAGCCTTATCGACTCCTCGCAAAGCGGCGCGCGCATCCCCGTCGTTTCGCCGCTTGCCGAATAGCCTTCGTTGAAGACGAGATAGATCATCGCGGCAACCATCGAGACCCGCTCGGCCCGTTCCGGAGCGCCCGGCGCCTCGAACGGCACGTCGGCCTTGGCGATGCGTGCCTTGGCGCGGGTGATGCGCTGCTCCATTGCGCTCTCGCCGACGAGGAACGCGCGCGCGATCTGCTTCACCGACAGGCCCGAGACGATCCGCAGCGCCAGCGCGATCTGCTGCGTTGCCGGAAGCTCCGGGTGGCAACAGATGAAAAGCAGCCTGAGCACGTCGTCGCGATAGTCGGCGTTATCGAGCCGCTCGACGATGTCGGCTTCGTGATCGTCCAGATCGGAAAGCTTTTCTTCGTCAGGCAGTTCCGTCTGCCTGCTCAGGCGCCGCACCTGGTCGATGCCGCTGTTGCGGCCGACGAAGATCAGCCAGGCGGTCGGGTCGCGTGGCGGACCGTTCTTAGGCCAGTTATTCAGCGCGCGCAGGCACGCTTCCTGGAAGGCCTCCTCCGCTGTGTCGAGGTCACGGAAATAGCGCAGAAGTGCTGCCACGGCCTGCGGCCGGGCGGCGGAGAGTGCGGCGTCTATCCAGCGTATGTCGGTCATTTATGATCCAGCGGCCTTTATTCGGCTCGGGCGATAGGTTCTGACGGGGCGGATCTCGTAGCTGCCGCCGCCCGGATTGGCCTTGGCGAGGTCGCGGGCGAAGTCGAGCGCTTCGTCCAGCGTGTCGCAATCGACCATGTAGAAGCCGAGAAGCTGCTCCTTGGTCTCCGCAAACGGCCCGTCGATGACGAGCGGCTCCTCGCGCCCCTTGCGCAGCGTCGTAGCCGATGTGGTCGGCAACAGCCGCGCCACCGGCCCCAGCCGGTTCTTCGCCGCAACCTTGTCCTGCACGATTGCGAGCTGCGCCATGCAGGCATCGTCCTCTTCCTTCGTCCAGGCGCCGACGGCGTTCTCGTCATTGTAGCAGAGCACGGCATAGAGCATGGGGTTTCCTTCCTTCCATGACGAATGACGGCAAATCGCGCCGACACGGGCAGGCACGATTATTTCGATAATCGGAGTTTTTTTCGACCGTTCGCAGGCTGGCACGGCGGGATAAGCGTCAGAGCCAGCGGCGCACCCGCTTGCTGTAGTCGCGGTATCTCTTGCCGAAACGTTGGTCGAGATGCCGTTCCTCGTGCTCGATGGCGAACTTCTGCGTCAGGAAGGCGGCGACGACAGCGAAGATGATGAACCAGAGCATACCTGCCGCAAGACCGACCCCGATCATGAAGAGTGTGTTGCCGAGATAGATCGGGTTGCGCGACATCGCATAGGGGCCGTTCTGCACGAGATGGGCCGCTGGCCGGTCGAGCCGGATCGACGTCTTCGCCTTGTGCATCGTATGGATCGCCATCATCACCATCGCCACCGCCGCGATGCCCAGAACGATACCGGCGACGAAGAGCATGCCCGCAAGAGGTTCGCCGATCCAGGGCAGCGGGAACCACCACGAAAGCGCGACGCTCGCCGCCACACCCGCAACGTAGAAGATCGGTGGCCAGGGGAAATGGATCGGACCCCTCTCGACCAGGCTCATGGCTTGCCGTTTCCGCCTTGCCGGAACAGGTCGTCATCCGTCTGCTCCGAGCATTGCAGCGCCAGTGATTGCAGATTGTCGCGCATCGCCTCGTCCTCCCTCTTGGAAAACAGGGCGCCGAGTTGGCCCCCCGCCTCCAGACGATCCAGCATGCAGCCACAATAGCGCGTGCAGAACGCCTTGTCGCGGTTGTCGGCGCATTGCTCCTCGCAGGCGGCGGTGAAGCGCGCTTCGGGCGGGATCGCCGGTGCCGGCAGGATCTGCGAGTAAAGCCAGACCGAGCCGAACAGGATCGGCTGGTGCAGCAGGTAGACGGCAAGGCTGTGCCGTCCGGCGAAGGTGAACGGCTGCGCCCAGCCGCCCGGCGGGTGCGCCGCCAGCGCGTCGAAGATGCCGTAGCGCTGCGCAATTTTCGAACAGGCGATGCCGGCGAGCACCGGCGCGAACCATGGGAAGATCGGTACGTAATCGTTGGAATGCGGATCGAAGGACGAGAGGCCGACCCACGACAGGGCCGGGTGATCGAAGAAGGGGGAGCGCAAATAATGCGGCGCGACGGCGATCGCCGCGGCGATCAGCAGTGAAAGAACGGCCGGCACGCGCAGGAACAGGAGCCCGATGAGGCTCGCAAGCGCGATCTCGTGCAGGATGCCGAAGAAGATGAAGGCCTCCGGCGTAGCGAACCAGGTCACCAGCGTGATCGCCGCCGCCGCCGCGGCGATCATGGCGAAGCGCTTCCAGACGGAAGGCCAGCGGATGCCCTTGCGATTGGCCAGAACGAGGCTGACGCCGACCAGGAACAGGAAGCTCGACGCGATAACGCGGGCAAACAGCCGCCAGTCGCCATTCTCGGTCAGGCCCGGCGTGGCGTAGCCGAAATGTTCGAGGTCCCAGGTGAAATGGTAGATCGCCATGGCGACCAGCGCCACGGCGCGCGCGATGTCGATGGCTTCGATACGACGGGATGATGGCCTGGGGGATGGCCG
>JAKDNM010000046.1 GCA_030456445.1 Hyphomicrobiales bacterium | reverse complement strand
TTTGGACGGGAAGGGGACCCGCCCTATCTATCCGGATCGATTGTTCCTGAACCGGCGGCGCGCCTAAGCGCTGAAACGGTAAGAAAACACTTTGTGCCCTACCATGGGTGAAACGGGCGCACAGGCCGAACGGCCCTTGGAGATACAAAGCATGGCAACAAAGGAAAAGGAAGAGGTCGAGACCGAACGCGAGGCGGCAACCGACGGCCCCCTGCTCGACCTTTCCGACGACGCGGTCAAGAAGATGATCAAGGTCGCCAAGAAACGCGGCTATGTCACCATGGACGAACTGAATTCCGTCCTGCCGTCCGAAGAGGTCACGTCGGAGCAGATCGAGGACACGATGGCGATGCTCTCCGACATGGGCATCAATGTCGTGGAGGACGACGAGACGGCCGAGGAGCCAGAGGCCGACGCTTCCGAAAGCGAGGAAGACGCCAAGGAAATCGCCGAGCAGAACGGCACGGCGGTCGCCGCCGCCCCGGCGAAGAAAGAGCCTACCGATCGCACCGACGATCCGGTGCGCATGTATCTGCGCGAGATGGGCTCGGTCGAACTCCTGTCGCGCGAGGGCGAGATCGCCATCGCCAAGCGCATCGAGGCCGGCCGCGAGACCATGATCGCGGGCCTGTGCGAAAGCCCGCTGACCTTCCAGGCCATCATCATCTGGCGTGACGAACTGAACGAGGCGAAGATCCTGCTGCGCGAGATCATCGATCTCGAGGCCACCTATGCCGGCCCCGAGGCCAAGCAGGCGCCGGTCGTCGTGCGCCCGGACGAGGCCAACGGCAAGCCGCAGGAAGAGGAGACGCGCAACGGACGGCGCCCGATGGGTCGGGACGACGACGACATCACCAATGTCGGCGGCGAAACCCGCACCGAAGAGGACGACGAAGAAGAGGACGAGGCCAATCTGTCGCTGGCCGCCATGGAAGCGGAACTGCGCCCGCAGGTCATGGAGACGCTGGACGTCATTGCCGACACCTACAAGCGGCTGCGCAAGCTGCAGGACCAGCAGGTCGAGAACCGTCTCGCCGCCGCCGGGACGCTGTCGCCCAGCCAGGAGCGCCGCTACAAGGAGCTGAAGGAACAGCTCATCAAGGCGGTGAAGTCGCTGTCGCTCAACAATGCCCGCATCGAGGCGCTGGTCGAGCAGCTTTACGACATCAACAAGCGGCTGGTGCAGAACGAGGGCCGGCTGTTGCGGCTCGCCGAAAGCTACGGCGTGCGCCGCGACAATTTCCTCGAAGTCTATCAGGGCTCCGAGCTCGATCCCAACTGGATGAAGTCGGTCTCCAACCTGTCCGCTCGTGGCTGGAAGGAATTCACCAAGGGCGAGAAGGAAAAGATCCGCGATATCCGCTCCGAGATCCAGAACCTCGCCACCGAAACCGGCATCTCGATCGCCGAGTTCCGCAAGATCGTCAATCAGGTTCAGAAGGGCGAGCGCGAGGCGGCGATCGCCAAGAAGGAGATGGTCGAGGCCAATCTGCGTCTCGTCATCTCGATTGCCAAGAAATACACGAACCGCGGCCTGCAATTCCTTGATCTCATTCAGGAAGGCAATATCGGCCTGATGAAGGCGGTGGACAAGTTCGAGTATCGCCGCGGCTACAAGTTCTCCACCTATGCGACGTGGTGGATCCGGCAGGCGATCACGCGTTCGATCGCCGATCAGGCGCGCACCATCCGCATTCCGGTGCACATGATCGAGACGATCAACAAGATCGTCAGGACCTCGCGCCAGATGCTGCACGAGATCGGCCGCGAGCCGACGCCGGAGGAACTGGCCGAAAAGCTCGCCATGCCGCTCGAAAAGGTGCGCAAGGTCTTGAAGATCGCCAAGGAGCCGATCAGCCTCGAAACGCCGGTGGGCGACGAGGAGGATTCGCATCTGGGCGACTTCATCGAGGACAAGATGGCGATCCTGCCGATCGACGCCGCGATCCAGGCCAATCTGCGCGAGACGACGACGCGGGTGCTGGCCTCGCTGACGCCGCGTGAGGAGCGCGTGCTCAGAATGCGCTTCGGCATCGGCATGAACACCGACCACACGCTGGAGGAAGTCGGCCAGCAATTCTCGGTGACGCGCGAACGCATCCGCCAGATCGAAGCCAAGGCGCTCAGGAAACTCAAGCACCCGAGCCGGTCTAGGAAGCTGAGGAGCTTCCTGGACAGCTAAAAAGATCAGCCGAGGGATCCGGCAATCACATTGCGGACGAGGTCGAATTCCCGTCCGTCAATGGGGTCAAGCCGCCGGATGATCCGGGCAAGATCTACCGTGGCCAGCTTGGCTGGACGGATGAGGGAAGGCGCGCGAAGCCCGCTTCGGAAGGGATCTGCAATCTCTACGTCGCCTTCCCAGCCTGCATTTTCCGCGCTGGTGATCATGGCTACCCAGACAATGCCATGGCGCCTCGCAAGCTCTTGCGAGGAGACGACGAGCGCGGGCCGTCGCTTCTCCGCCAATCGGTCGGCATAAGGAAAAGGCAGGACGACAACCGTTCCCGGTGCAGGAGCATCCGGGAGGTCAGAGATCGGCATAGGCCTTGTCGTCGGCTTCCGTTGCCCATTCCGTGAAGGTGGTGAAGGGATCGTCTTCCACGACACGGGCTTTCTCGATCAAGATGCCCTGATCGGTTTCGATGTAATTCAGCATATCGCCGGGGCCGAGGCCCAGCCTCTCGCGAATTTCGCGCGGAATAACCGTTTGGCTCTTGGACGTCACTTTCGAGTGGATGATTTTCCTGACCATTTCCGTAAGATATCTTACATTCTTACTGAATGCAAAAACCGGGCGGTATCCGGTCTCCCTCATCCAGCCGTCTCTTTCGCTGCCGTGGCGCTTTCCGATTTGCCGGACCGCTCGGCTTCACGGGCGGCCTCGTCGCGGCGGATGCGTTCGCCCGCCACCAGCACGAGCGGTGCGGTGCATTTCGAAAGGACCGCACCTGCCGTCTCGCCGAAGAAGAGTTCGTCGCCCGAGCGCTGCGACACACCCATGACCACGAGTGCCGCTCCCTTTGCCGCCTCGCGGATGATGGCGTCGGCCGGCGCGCCCTGGGCACGCATCGCCGTTTCGATGGTCACGCCGTAGCGGTCCGCAAGATCGGCGATGTCCTTCAGCGCCGCTTCCTCACGCCGGTGGGAAAGCGAAGCGCGCCTGTCGGCTCCGCGCGCACGCGGCGAAACGTAGAGCGCCCTCAGACGCGCGCGTTGCGGCCGCGCGATCGCAAGCGCCACGTCGGCTGCGCGGCGTGCGGTCTCGGTGCCGTTCACCGGCACCAGAATGGTGGCGCCGGGCGCCAGCACAGGCACTTTTTCCTTGTCCCCGCCCTTGATGACCACGCAAAGCGGGCCGTCGAAACCGCGCGTGATATCGTTCATCTTGCGTGTGAATGCGCCCTTTGGCGTCAGCGAGCGGCCGATGCCGACCAGAAGCAGGTCGTAGCCCTTGCGCGCTTCTTCCGCGACGCTCTCGCCCGGTTCGCCCGAAGCGGTACGCGCGGTGAGCCGGACCTTGTCGACGGAGGTCTGTTCGGCCTTTTCCACGGCGCTGGCGCTGGCTCTCGCGCCTTTCTTCAACGCATCAAGATGCTGTTCCTCGGCTTTCGCGGTCTTTTCGTCCCGGCTGTCCTTTTCCAGTCTCAGCACCGTCGTCGGCATGCCGCTCGATCCGCCGATCAGCCCGCCGAGATAGGCTGTGAACCGGCCGTTGGTACTGTCGTCCACCGCCAGCAGAAGACGTTCCAGTCGCGAGACAAAGCCGCGCTCGTCGAGCGCTTCGCGCTCCACGCGTTCCTTCTCGTGCTCTCCCATGGGCAGCCGCCTCAGCGCCCAGCGCAGCATCGGGGGCATGGCAAGCGTCGTCAGCACCGCCATGGTCACGATCATGGTGAAGAGGTTGTGCGAAAGGATGTTCATGGAAAGGCCGATCGAAGCGACGATGACCTCGGTCGAACCGCGCGCGTTCATGGCGCAGCCGACGGCGGTCGCTTCCTTGCGATGCATTCCAGCCAGTTCGCCGCCGATAAAGGCGCCGGCGAACTTGCCGACGCTGGCGATCAGGACAAGGCCGACCGTCAGGATCGCCAGCGTCGGATCGACCAGAACGGTGAGGTCGGCGGAAAGCCCGGCCATGCCGAAGAAGACCGGCATGAACAGCGCGGTGATGATGCCGCGCAACTGCGCCTCGATGTGATCGGAAAGGATCGGCGATTCCCCAACGAGGATGCCGGCGACGAAGGCGCCGAGCACCGTATGCACGCCGATCAGGTTCGTCGTGATCGCCATCAGTCCCATGATGATGAGAATGACCGTGATGACGGCGAACTCGCTGCGGAAGGTGTCGTTCGCCCAGCGGATCAGCTCGAAGACGATGCGCCGGCCGATGGTGAAGCTGAAGATCATGAAGGCTGCGACCTCCAGCACGGTCAGGACCAGCGGCATCAGTTGCAGGCCGCCATTGGTGGCGATGCCGAAGGTCACCGCCATGATGAGCCAGCCCACCGTGTCCTCGATGATCGCGGAGGAGACGATGATCTGGCCGAGATCGCGGCGCATGAAACCCATCTCGCGGATGATGATCGCCACGATCTTCACCGACGAGATGGAAAGCGCGGTGCCGAGGAAAAGGCCGGCCACGATCCGCTCTGACGGTTCGGGAAGCAACGTGGCGGGCAGGAATTGCGCCAGCGCGAAGCCGCAGACGAACGGGACCGCGATGCCGGCCGCCGAGATCGAGACACAGGCGGCGCCGACGCGGCGAACCAGCCTCAAGTCGGTTTCCATGCCCGTCAGCAGCAGCAGCAGCAGGATGCCGAGCTGCGAAACCGCATCGATCATGCTTTTCTGCTGGGGATCGGAAGGGAAGATCATGTGCTGGGCGGAAGGCCACAGCCAGCCAAACAACGAGGGACCGAGCAGGATGCCGCCGATCAGCTGGCCCATGACCGCCGGCTGGCCGACGCGCTCGAGCAATTCGCCCAGGCCGCGCCCGACGATGAGCAGGAGCACGATCTCTGCGACGAAGATGCCTTCGCCGGAACCGCCCATGCCCGATGTCCCACCGGCCTCGGCCGCGAGCGCCGGCGCAGCGGCCGCAACCAGCATCAGGCAGAATGCGAGAAGGAGGCCGAAACGTTGCCGCGCATGAGTGTCCGGATTCATGAAGTCCCGCCCGATCGAAGAATGCATTCGCAAAACGCGCAGACGATTATTCCGTTGCGCGGGATCATACGCGCCGTTGTGCGTCTCCGGATGCGGTGGTTGAACCGGCGCATGGGCTGCATCATCATCATGGCAGGCAGGATAACGATCGGGAACAATGTTTTCCATGCCCCAGAGGATGCTTGAACTCTCGACTTCCGGCCAAGGGCTCTATGAGTTCACGGATCCGGGAGGTCGTGCTCCATATCCATTGACCGGTCGTGGCATCGTACGGCGGCTGTGCCTATATTGGCTTTCATTGTCGCGAATACCGCTTTGCTCGCGGAGTTCAGTTCAGCCGAAGGGAACGAGGGTCATGTCATTTCTGAAGAAGCTTTTCGGCGGCGGCTCTGCGGATGCGGGCGGGGAGGCGCAACCGGTCGCCGGCAAGGAGATCGAGCACAAGGGTTTTACGATCCGCGCCACGCCCTTCAAGGCCGAGGGGCAGTTCCAGTGCTGCGGCGTCGTCGTCAAGGAGGTCGACGGCGTCGTGAAGGAACATAAGTTCATTCGCGCCGACCGTTTCGCATCCATGGACGACGCCACCGACATCGCGCTGCGCAAGGGGCAGCAGCTCGTCGATGAACAGGGCGAGCACATCTTCGGCTGAAATTCCGTGAGGCCGGGCTGCAAACCTCGGCCTCACGGAATTTTCAAACTTCTGCGCGACCGGATGATCGTGCCGTGCGTCAGGCGGCGATGACCTCGATAAGTTCGAGGTCGAAGACGAGGTCGCGGCCGGCCAGCGGATGGTTGGCGTCTACCGTCACCGAACTATCGTCGAGGTCGACGACGGTCAAATTGACCGGCTGGCCGTCCGGCGTGTTGGCCTGCAGCCTCGTGCCGACGTCGACGGCCACGTCTTCGGGAATGGCGGTGCGCGGGATCGCCTGCACGCGCGCGTCGTCGTGGGCGCCATAGGCTTCTTCCGCCGGGACGGTCACCGTCTGCTTGTCGCCGACTTCCATGTTGGTGACATTATGCTCGATGCCGGGGATGATCTGCCCGGCGCCGAACTCGAATTCCAGCGGTTCGCGTCCGGCGGAACTGTCGAACTCTGTGCCATCGGCCAGTCTTCCGGTGTAGTGGATGCGCACCACATCCCCGTTCTTTATCTCGGTCATGTCCGGATCCCTGTTCCTGTGCTTGATGATCGTGGCGCGGGCATCGCCCGGCGCTGGCGAAACGAGCGACGCCGCGGGTCGCTCTTTCACCGACGCCGCGGGTCGCTCTTTCACCGACCTAGTGCGGGGAGGGGAGATGTAAAGGCAGGCGGTCGGCTCCGGCGAGCAAAGGCGACTCAGCGGCCGGCAGCAAATCCGGATCCGGTGGCCGCCGGTCGGACCGGCTCGACGACCGGCATCCGCATGCCTGCTTTCTAATGCGCCATGAACACCGGGATTTCGGTGTTCTCCAATATATAGCGCGTGGCGCCGCCGAAGATGATCTGGCGCAGGCGGCTTTGCGTAAAGGCGCCCTTGACGAGCAGGTCGCATTCGAGCGCGGCTGCCTCTGCCAGTATCGTCTCGCCCGCCGTCCGCTTGCCGGGATCGACGATGATGGCGCGGGCGGAGATGCCGCGCGCGCCCAGATAATCGACGAGTTCCTGCCCGTCGGGGCCGGGCACGCCCGACCCTTCCACCGTCAGCACGGTGATGTTTCGCGCTGCCTCCAGAACGGGGAGCGCCAGCGCGACGCAACGCGCCGTCTCGGTGCTGCGGTTCCATGCGATCACGACATTGGAGCCGATCGATGCGGGTACGGTCGGTGGCGCGATCAGCACCGGGCGGCCGCTGTCGAAGAGTGCCGCATCCATCGTGAGCAGGCGGGGCCCTGAAACGCGCTGTTCGGGCCGGCCGACTATCGTGATGTCGAAGACGCGGCCGAGATAGCCGACCATGTGGTCGCCCGGAGCGACCCCGTCGCGCCAGTCCCATGCGATCTTGCGTTCGGTCATGGTCCTTTCGAACAGGCTGCGCGCGGCAGCCGCGCTCTGTTCGGTCTGCTCGGTCAACGGCTCGTAGAGGATGGAAGCGCCGACGACATCCGCGGCAAGGAACGGGGTCGTGGCGGGCGAAAGCGCGAAGCCGGTGATGTGGCTGCCAAACATCCTTGAGAATAAAACGGCGGTCGAGAGGATGGCTTCCATGCGGTCATGGTCTTCAACGGGAACCAGAATTGATTTCATGTCGCTTGTCCCGGCTTGTTCGTCACGGACCCCTTGCCCGATCAGTATAGGGCTATTTTGCGACACCGGGGAGCACGCTGTACAGAGCGACGGCGATATTTTCTCTGCGGAGCGCGATCGAACGTGGCTGCGGAACCCCTCAAGGTTTCCGGGGTGCCCGCCAACGGCCGTGCACCGCAATTGACAGCGCTGTCATTGTTTCGTTGACAAGTTTCCCCGGCTGTCTCAGCATCCTTTTGCAGTGTTAAGCTGGCGCCCGCTCAGAAAAACAAGTTGAGGAAACGTCCATGTCTTGCCGCATTCTCAAGTCGGCGGTTGCCGCCGCGTTTCTAACCCTTGCCTCCTACGGGGCCGCGCATGCCGCGGACTTCAGTTGCGCAGGCAAGAAATTCGTCTTCTTCCCCGGCGGCGCGGAGGGCGATTCCTTCGCCTCCATCGTCTATAACGGGGCCAAGCTTGCCGCGCAGCAGACCGGTTGCCATGTCGATTACGTCTTCTCCGACTGGAACCCGCAGAAGATGGTGCAGCAATTCTCCGAGGCGATCGCGCGCAAGCCCACCGGAATCTCCATCATGGGCCATCCCGGCGACGAGGCGCTCGACACGCTGATCGACCAGGCCCGCAAGCAGGGCATTATCGTCACGACTTCCAACGTCGAGCTTCCGAAAGCCGAGGACAAGTACAAGACGGAAGGCCTCGGCTATGTCGGCGCCAAGAATTATTCCGCCGGCGCGACGCTCGGGAAGGGCGCCATCGACGTCTGCGGCCTCAAGTCGGGCGATAGCGTCTTTCTATGGGGACTTCTTGGCCAGCCCGGCCGCGGCGAGCGCACAAAGGGCGTAAAGGAGACGTTGGAGAAGGCTGGCATCAAGGTGGACTACCTTGAGATTTCCGACGCGGTGAACGGCGACGCGGCGCAGGGCATCCCGATCTTCGCCAGCTTCGTCGCCTCGCATCCCGGCCTGAAGGCGGCTATCTTCGACCATGGCGCGCTGACCGCTACCATCCCCGCCTATATGAAGGCGGCCGGCAAGGAGGCCGGCTCGATCTGCGGCGCCGGTTTCGACCTGTCGGCGGCGACGGTGCAGGGCATCGAGGACGGCTATATCGCAGCCGTACTCGACCAGCAGCCCTTCCTGCAGGGCTACCTGCCGATCATCCAGCTCTACTTGACCTCCAAGTTCGGCTTCGCAGGCATGGATATCGATACGGGCGCGGCGATCATCACCAAGGCCAATATCGCCGCCGTGGCGCCGCTCGCCAAGGAGGGCATACGCTGAGTTCGCGCGCGAAGGCGGAAGCGGCCGGTTTTGGCCGCTTCCTCATATTGGGAGGCCGGCCATGAGCGAGACGGAGCCGTTGTTGGTTTTGCGCAATATCCGCAAATCCTTTGGCCGGGTCGAAGTTCTCAAGGGCATCGATCTGGAGATCGGCAAAGGGGAGATCGTGGCGCTGGTCGGCGACAACGGGGCCGGCAAGTCGACGCTGATCAAGGTCATCACCGGCGTCCACAAGCCCAGCGCCGGCGAGATCGTCTTCAAGGGCCAGCCCATTACGCTCAAGAACGTGCAGGCCTCGCGCCTTCTCGGCATCGAGACGGTCTATCAGGAACGGGCGCTCGCCGACCAACAGGAGCTATGGCGAAACATATTCGCCGGGCGCGAACTGACGCGCTTCCTCGGCTTCCTCGACGTTGCCGCGCAGAAGCGCGAGACGGGGCGGCTCATGCGGTCGGGCATGGGCCTCACGTCCCGCGCGATCACTGTCGACAGCGAGGTAAAGGGCCTTTCCGGCGGCGAGAAGCAGAGTGTCGCCATCGGCCGGGCGCTTTATTTCGACGCCGATCTCATCATCCTGGACGAACCCACCATGGGGCTTTCGCTGAAGGAGACGGAGCGTGTGCTTGCCTTCGTCCGCTCGATCAGGGAACAGGGAAAGTCGGCGATCTTCATCGATCACAACATCTTCCACGTCCACGACACGGCCGACCGCTTCGTTATCCTCGACCGTGGCCGCGTCGTCGGCCAATTCCACCGCTCGGAGCTTACCCACCAGCAACTGGTCGACATGATGATCGCGCTTCACGAAGCCGGACAGGTTGCCTGAGATGAGTTCCGTCGCCTCCGATACCAAGGACCGTCCCGCGGAGCCGCAGCACGGCCCGAGCTTCTTGTGGCGCAACCGTTTCCAGATCGCCATCATCGGCATGCTGGTCGTGCTCTATGCCGTCTTCCTGATCGGCGACTGGCGCACCTATACGAGCTTCGACATCTACCGCTCGTTCATGATCTCGATCCCCTTCTTCGGCATCATGGCGCTTGCGGCGACCTATGTGGTGACGCTGGGCGAGATCGACCTCAGCTTTCCGTCGATCTACGGCCTCGCGGGCTGGGCCTTCTCCGCCGTCTATGTGGCCAGCGGGAGTTTCCCGGTCGCTTTCGTCGTCTGCATTCTCGTCGGCGTGGTCGGCGGCCTCGTCAACGGGCTTCTCGTCACCAAGATCGGCATTCCCTCGATCGTCGCCACCATCGGCACCATGTTCCTTTGGCGCGGGCTGGTGAACGTGCTGACGCAGGGACAGGGCATCCCGATCGCGCAGATTACCGACGATCCCTGGCACAAGCTGTTCGTCGGGCAGATCCCGCTCGGCGGACCGGTCGTCATCCCGGCGCAGTTCATCTGGTTCGTCGCCGCCGCGCTGTTCTTCGGCGTGCTGTTCAAGCGCCACCGCTTCGGCAGCCATGTCCTCTTCGTGGGCGACGACGAACAGAGCGCCAGGATGATGGGCATCCATGTCGACCGGGTGAAGATCGCGTGTTTCGTCATCCTGGGCGTCTCGGCCGCCTTCTCCTCGGTCTTCCTGCTCAACCAGATGCTCTTCTTCTGGGCGACGACCGGCGACGGCTATCTCCTGACGACACTGGCGGCGGTCTTCATCGGCGGCACGTCGGTGTTCGGCGGCAAGGGTACGATGATCGGCACCTTCGTCGGCGTCCTCATCATCGCCTCGCTCGAACCGGGTATAATCTCGATCGGGCTCTCCGGCTTCTGGACGCAGTTCGTCTATGGCCTCCTGATCACCATATCGGTATCGATCTACGCGCTGATGCTGAAGCGCGGATAGCCGCCCCGGCTATCCATTCGCGTCACGAACGACCGAGGAGATTCTCGCATGTCGCTGAAAGGAAAGACGATCTTCATGTCGGGCGGTTCGCGCGGCATCGGATTGGCGATCGCCAAGAGGGCCGCGCGCGACGGGGCCAATATCGCAATCGCCGCCAAGACCGCCGAGCCGCATCCCAAGCTGCCCGGCACGATCCATTCCGCCGCCGCCGAGATCGAGGCGGCGGGCGGGTCGGCGTTGCCGATCATCTGCGATATCCGCAACGACGAGCAGGTCGCCGACGCGGTGAAGGCGACCGTTGCGGCCTTCGGCGGCATCGACATCTGCGTCAACAATGCCAGCGCCATCCAACTCACCGGCACGCTTGACACCGACATGAAGCGATTCGACCTGATGCACCAGGTCAATGCGCGGGGCACGTTTTTGGTCTCCAAGCTCTGTTTGCCGCATCTTCTGAAGGCGAAGAACCCGCATATCCTCAACCTTTCCCCGCCGCTCGACATGCAGGCGAAATGGTTCCGCGATCACGTCGCCTACACGATGGCGAAGTTCGGCATGTCCATGTGTACCCTTGGCATGAGCGCCGAATTCGCGACCGATGGCGTGGCGGTGAATTCGCTGTGGCCGCTGACGGCGATCGACACGGCGGCGGTGCGCAACCTGCTCGGTGGAGAGGGGATGGCGGCAATCAGCCGGTCGCCGGAGATCATGGCCGACGCGGCATACGTGATCCTCAACCGCCCGTCGCGCCAATGCACGGGCCGTTTCTTCATCGATGAACTGGTGCTGCGCGAGGAGGGGGTGACGGATTTCACCAAATACGCCGCGCCGGACGCCGGGACGCTTGCGGCGGATTTCTTCGTGCCGGACGCCGTCTTCGAGAAGACCGATACGAAAGTGACGCGATCGGGAACAGTCGGCACGGCCGGACGAGCGGGCCACCCCTGAAAGGGAAGACCCGGCCGGGAGGGGGACCGGCCGGGTCTCCTTGCCGATCCCTCGATCCATGCAAATCCGGATGAGGGATGGGGCAGGGAACAGTGTGGATGTGGGGCGCGGGCGGCGGCAGTTCAAGACGCCGCCCGCGCTTCAGGCTATTGCGCCGACGCGACGGGAGCGACCAGCGGCGTGATGCGCCGGATCGCGACGCGCCGGTTGTCGCGGTTTGCACCGTCCGTATCGACCTTCAGATATTCCTCGCCATAGCCCTGCGTGACGAGATTCTCCGGCGGAATCTTGAAATCGTTGGTCAGCACGTCGGCTACCGATTCTGCCCGTTCGTCCGACAAAGCGAGGTTGGAATTCGGATCGCCGACAGCGTCCGTATGGCCCTCGATGAGGAAGGTCTCGCCGGGGTTCTGGTCGATGATCCGCTTCATGGCGTCGGCCACGCCCTGAAGATCGTCCACCTGGCCCTGCGATATCTCGGCCGAGCCCGTGTCGAAGTTGATCGTGTCGAGATCGACCCGTGGCATCATGTCGCGAACTCGCGCCGAGCGGCGGACGTCGCCCAGCGTGTAGAGCCGTTCCACCTTCTCGACCGGCGGCTGATCGAGAAATTCGTAATAGCGGTCGGGATCGCGCACATTGTCGGAATTGAGGATGTACTGCGACACTGGGATAGTGAGGTGCATCGGTGGCAAATCCTCGCCGGGGTCGCGCCAGCCACCGTCGCGATCGCGTTCGAGGTCGCGGTCGTCGACATAGACGAGCACGATCTCGCGGTCGTCGCGGGTGAAGCGCGAGCGGCGGATTACGTCGCCATATTGGTTGCGGATCGTCACCACACGGCTACCGTCCGGCCGCTCGATCGTCTCGCGGACGCGGTTATGCGGCAGGTCCTCATAATAGATATCGCGCGCATGCCTGCCCAGCCGGTCGTGCTCGGTGCTTTGCACGATCGTCTGGCCGCCCAGATTGATGATCACGCGGCTGCCGATTTCCTTGACGACATCGGCGTCCTTGCGGCGCTGCCAGCGCGGACGGCGGTCGCCTTCGATCCGCTTGCCCTTGACCTCGTCCACCGACTGGACCTCGAACTTGCCGCCTCGGCGGAAATCCTGTGCGGCGGCGTCGGATTTCGGCGGCGGCCCGGCGTTGACGGGCGGCTGGTTGCCGTTTTGAGCATTGCGCCCGTTGCGATCGCCGCCACGGTGGTCGTTGCGACCGTTTCCGCCTGCCTTGTCGTTGTCGCGGCGGTGATTGCGCTTGTTGCTGTCGAAAACAGGCGCGGCGTTTTCAGGAAGCGGATTGGCGGCCTCGTTGGTCTGCGGGCGGCCATTCCGGTCCTTGCCGTTCTGGTCCTTGCCGTTCTGGCCTTCCATCGCCGGCTTTTCGCCGCGCTGCCGCGTTCCGGCGTTGCCGGGCAGTTCGGGCTGGCCGGCTTTCTTCGGCGCCATCTCTCCAGAGTGACCACCGGCCTCGTTGCCGGTATCTTGACTTGAGCCAGTATCCTGCCCGGAGCCGGCATTCTGGTCGGGCGATACCGCCTGACCGGGACGACGACGGTTCTTTTCGCCTTTCTTCTCCGGCGATTGCGCTTCGTTCGTCACGCCGCCTTCAACGGGCCGGGTGGTCTCGGCCGGTGTCTGCGATTTCGCGTCCGGCTGGGACTTTCCAGCCTCGGCGGGCTGCTTGCCTGTCTGCGGCTTTTCCGCACGTTTTTCACCGGCAGGCGCGTTTTGCTTGCCTTCCGCGCCGCGATCCTTCTTCTGCGGCTTCGTCTCCGGCGCTTGCGGATTTGCTTCCGGCTGCTGCCGGCTTTGAGCCTTTTCCGCCTGGCCTTCGCCGCTGACTTCACGCGACTTCTTCTGGTGCTTCGTTTCGGGCGCCTGCGTGTTTTGAGGCTGCCCGTGCGCCGGCTCCTTGCTCTGCTGACGCTGCTTGCGGTCGCGCTCCGGTTTCATGGGCTGATCGCCGCTACCTGCATCGGGGCCGGCGGCCTTTTCGGCATGACGGTCCTTGCGGTTCGGCTTCATTGCAGGGGCTTCGTCATTCGCGGGGGCTTGCGCGGCCCGGCCGTCGGCCTTTTGCGCTCTTTCCTCGGATTGTCCGCTCCGCTTCGGCTTTTCCGCTTTCGCCGCCGGTTTTTCCTGCGGCTGTGCGCGCTTTTCTTCCTGCTGCGCCGCCTTTTCCGCCCGTTTCTCGGCCTTGCGGGCCTTTTTCTCGATCGGGTTCTCACTGTCGGCCTGCGCCATCAAAAGCGGCGCCTGGGCGGCGTTGTCGTTGTTTGCGGCCGTAACCGGGTGCAGATTGGCGGCACCGGCAGCCGACGCCGCCATCAACAGGCCGAGCGCGGTTCCGGCCAATACGCGCGAATGAAATTTCATCGAATCCATCTCCTGACTTCGGGAAGTCCCGTCGGGCCGCAAAACCGTTTAGAGCGGCGATGGTTCCGTTTTTCATCAAATATGGGCCAGGTGCGGGCATGCCGGGGACCTGTCGGAGGCGGGAATGTGGCGACATCCAGCCGGCGCCGCTCTTGACCGGGCCACCGCCACGCTTCATGTCGTGCGGCATGGAAGCACCTTTCTGGAAGACCAAGAAGCTCGAAGAGATGAGCCGGGCGGAGTGGGAATCGCTGTGCGACGGCTGCGGCAAATGCTGTATGGCCAAGCTGGAGGACGCCGATACCGGCGAAATCTACTGGACCAGCATTTCCTGCCGGCTGTTCGACGCCGGCAAATGCCGCTGCACCGACTATCAGAACCGGCTGGAGCGTGTGCCCGATTGCGTCGGCCTGACGCCGGACAATGTGCGCACGCTTCCCTGGCTGCCGGCGACCTGCGCCTACCGGCTGATCGCCGAGGGCAAGGACCTTTACTGGTGGCACAAGCTGGTCTCTGGATCGGAAGAGACCGTGCACGAAGCCGGCATCTCGATGCATGGCCGCGTTTCCGCTTCCGAAGACGACATGCCCGATGCCGAAGCCTATTTCGACTTTATCCTTGCCGGGGAGCCGTAGGCGCAGCCCGGTTAGAGCCCCCCGATCGGCTCCTCGTTGCCCCGAATTCTTGCTGAATGCCCCCTGAACGGCGGGTTCCCGTACCGTTCAGCAGCGCGGGTGCATCGTCGCGTCATCGCTTCGGCGACAGATGTTCAACCGATTGCCAGTTCAGGAGAAAGATCATGTTGAAATTCATCAAGGCATCCGCCGTTTGCGCCGTTCTCGGGATTACCGCCCTGGCGGGCGCGCCGGCGCAGGCGGATGCGCTCTATATCGGTGCCGGCGGCCATGGCGGCCTGCGCGTCATGGTCCGCGACAATCACGGCCCGCGCTGGCACGGCAACCGGCATTACCGGCCAGTCCGCGCCTGCTCGCCGGAGCGGGCTCTCGAAAGGGCCCGCCGGATGGGCGTGCGTCGCGCTCATGTCGCTTACCAGAACCGATCCGTGATCGGCGTCAGGGGACATGACCGGCGCGGCCGCATCACGCTCACCTTCGGCCGTTACGCCAACTGCCCACTGATCCGCTGATCGGCCGCAGGCGAAAAAACAGGCGCCGCGGGGATTTACCCGCGACGCCTGACATTGTGATTCAGGCGGAGGTCGTTACTGATTGATCTCGAAGGTCACCGTCACCGTGGCGTGATAGGTATTCTCGCCGGCCTGTACGGGCACGGAGTCTTCGGCAGCCGCGGCGAACCTGCGCGCCTTCATCGCCATCGGGCGGGGCATCGGCCGATAGGACTGTTCCGAGATCTCGATGATCTTGCCGGTCTTCACGCCGGCCGTTTCGGTCAGCGTCTTGGCGCGCGCGATGGCGTCTTCCATGGCGCGCTTGCGGGCGTCCTGCATCGGCTTCGACATGTCGTCATTGGTGAAGGTGATGCCGCCGCCTTGGTTGACGCCGAGCGAGACCGAACTGTCGATGACCGCGCCGAGTTTGTCGAGGTCGCGCACACGAACCGTCAGCGTGTTGACCACGCGATAACCGATGATCTTCGGCTCTTCCTGCGTCTTGCTGTCGGGCTTGACGTTGGAATAGCGCGGATCGATCGAGAGGCCGGAGGTCTGCAGGTCCCGATCCGCGATGCCGGTCTTCTTCATCGCGTCGATGACGTCGGCCATCGCCTTGTTGTCCTGATCGAGCGCGGCGCGCGCGGTGTCGGCCTCGCGCAGCACCGAAAGTGAAAGGATCGCCATGTCCGGGCTCGCCGCCGTCTCGCCTTCTCCGACGACTGTGATGCGGGGCGCGGGCTTCTCATCGGCCGCCGCCGGTGCCACGATCCCGGACGCCGCTATCCCCAGTCCCAGCGCCAGCGGCAGGTACGCATGTCTCATCGTCATCTCCGATTTCGTTGCCCTTCCCGAGGGCGCATATTGACTGAATGTGTGTTGAATGGGGCACGCGCTTGTGCCTTCGGCAAAAAGCCACTAGTTGAACGGCCGGTGGGGCCTGTAGCTCAATGGTTAGAGCCGGCGGCTCATAACCGCTTGGTTGGGGGTTCGAGTCCCTCCGGGCCCACCAACGGCTTTTCAGCCTGTACAGACACATTAAAAGTGGTTCAAAACACACAATAGCGGTTCATTTTCCGCCATCAGAAAATCCGTAAACTATTGACGTATATATAGAAATTTCGTCGCACGCCCGCCGCATCTGCCTAGAAAAAGCCACGATTCAAAACTTGAAAATGCGAATCAGAAGCGCGCAACAGCGGAGAAATTCAATGGCACGTACGTCAGAAATCACTGATCTGATTCAGTTGCCAGATCCGGGCGCTGCCATGTCTGATTCTGGACAGCAATTTGCGGCTAAGTCTGTGAGGCGGAAGACGAATCCCGCTAGACCAAGCAAGTGCTGGCGAATATGACGTCACAAGTTGGCGTTGCCGGACTGACCGATGCAACGGTCGTTTCTCAGAACCTCAAATTGCCCTGCTGAATGAGATCCCTGCGCATTCGCAGGCCCGGGCCCGCCACGCCATCATCGGGGACGAATGTTACGCCAGCTTTCTCGAAGGCATCCTGCAGGCGACGGCGTGATTCCAGCGTGACCGTTTCGTCGTTGCGTTCGATGCGCAGGATGGTGCGCTGACCCACGCCGGAGAGCTTGGCCAGTTCTCGCTGACCGATGTTGAGGGCGACACGCGCGGCCCGCAGAAGTTCGTTGGGGACATCCATGTCTCATTCCTAGCGATCACGTCGTCGACACTCCAGATGGCGTCGGTGGCAATTCATAGGTGATTCAATTTGTGGCGTCCTGGACGCCTCAATCGACGCCATGGACGCCTGACGCGCGACGCCGTATGTCTGTCCCGCTGATTCCAGCGAATCACAAGGATCCAAATGCACCGGATCCTTGGACAGACGGAGGCTTGTGATGCTGCTATTCAACCAGCGCGACGAACCCGGCGCCGATTTCGCGCGTAAGATGGAACGTCTGGCCGCGCTGGTCGCCGATGTGGAACGCATTCATCGCGGCGTGCCGCCGGAGGCGATGGCCGGCAATGATGCCCCGATCCTCGACCGATGGATCCTTGGCCAGCGGTTGGTTCCCTGCCTCGCCGGGCTGTCGACGGGTCATCCCCTGCTGCCTGGGAAAGGTCGGCCGATCGGCACGTCCGACCTGTGGCTGCTTTCGACGGACCATACCTGGGCTCGCACCCTTTCGCGTTGGTATCGGCTCGGCCGTCCTGCCGAGCGCTCTGGCCTGAATGCCTGAGCGGTGGCCATGAGTTCCAAGGATTCGCAGGATCGTCATTTCAGCCGACGGCTGAACGCAGCCGTCCAGGGACTGCACCTGCCGAGCGAGGAAGAACTGCTGCGCGGCATGAACTTCTTCCGGGGCGACCTCGGCGAGGACATCCGGGAATATGCCGAACGGCTGTGGCGAAGGGTCAGGAAGCGCGGTGATCTCGCGTTCGCATCCCTCGCCGCGGCCCTGGAGGAACTGTCCGTCGAACAAAGCGAAGACGGCGTGCGGTCTCTGGTTAAGGTCCTCGATGGCGTGGACGAGGTAAAGGGCGTCCCCATCGAGGCATGCCGATTGAGGTGCCGGTTCTACCTCGCCTCCTCCGGCGACCCGGATGCCGCAGCATCGATCGCGGGCGAAGCGGCAACGGTCGCGCTGCGGGACATCAACCAACGGGATGATCTTGGCATGGCCGGGCGGGCGCTGGCATGGGGCGTGATGGCATGTTCTCTCGCCCATGCGGCCAAGGTCGACAGTCTTTATGCCTCGCGCCGATCGCTGTCGCGCATACTGCAAGGCTACGAACGCGATTTCGAGGGAGCGATCAAGCGCGCCTCGAAAAGAAGGGAGCCTGAGCAGGAGGAACTTTCAGTCATCAATAACCCGGCGGAGGTCGACGACGACGAGACGCCGGACGGTGTCGATACAGTTGGATCTGTCATTGTCTTCGCCTCCGTCGGCAACGATGCCACTTCGGAAGGCAAGCGCGTCGTCAAGGAGTTCGAGAAATTCGTGCGGCGCCGCCTGCCGCTGCCCGATGCTCCCGACCTTGCCGCCGTGCGGACGCGGCTGACAACGGAATTTCCCTGGGCAATTTCGATTGTCGACGAGATGCTGAAGGGGCTGGTCGGTAGGAAGCATGTGCGTTTCCGGCCTGCCATCCTGCTTGGAACGCCCGGATGTGGCAAGACCCGCTTCTCGAGGCGGTTGATCGAGGAACTCACGGTTCCATATGAACTTGTCTCCTGCGGTGGCCTGAGCGACAGCGCGCTTGGGGGAACGGCGCGCCGATGGTCGTCGGGCGAGCCCAGCCTCGCCGTCATGGCCGTGCGTCGCCATCAATGCGCCGGACCCGCGATCATCCTCGACGAGATCGAGAAGGTGGGAACCAGCCGGCACAACGGCAATGTTCACGACGTACTGGTTGGGCTTCTGGAAAAGGAGACATCCGCCCGCTGGTTCGACCCTTATGTCGAGTCGAACTGCGACCTGTCGCATCTCTCATGGCTGATGACGGCAAACGAGGTCGAAAGCGTTCCGGCCGTGCTGCGTGACCGATGCCGGATCCTTCGCTTTCCGGAACCCGGCCCAGAACACCTTCCATTCCTTGCGAGCCGCATTCTCGAAAAACTCTATCTCGAACAGGGCCATGACCCGCGCTGGGCGACCCCGCTCGAAGGGTACGAGATCGATGCCCTGGCCCGGGCCTGGACGGGCGGGTCGATCCGTAAGCTGGAACGTCTCGTCGAAATGCTTGTCGAAACCCGTGAACGATACCGGGAGCCGCAATGACCGCCACACGCGCCGCACACTCTCCCGTGGAGAAAGGATCAGGGATGACAGCGACATCGCAGAGAACCTACGAGATGAACGATCGCATCGCGCGGCATTTTGTGTGGCGGCTTCGCCGGGAGGCCGAGCGCCGTGCCGTCGAGGCAGCCGTCGAGGCAGGCTTCCTGCGCGAAGAATGCGTCGACAATTCCGGCCGCGTTCTCCAGATTTTTCACCGCGGCGCGGCGCTCCCGGACACCGCGTCAGGCCGACAGGTTGTCGCCATGCTGGCGCGCCAGAGGCGCAGGCTGATTGGCGAAAGCAGTCATCCGGTCCTCGGCAATGGCGATCTGTTCATTGCCGAGGACGAGCCGTCGTCATCAGCCTCCGCCACGAGGACTGCAGTTGAACATACGTCTCGGGACGCCGCCGCATCAGCAACGGAGATCGTGCGCGCGGTGCGCGCCGCCGCCGAACCGCCCAGGGCATCCGAGGTGGCGTGCCTGCTGCTCGTCGCGCAGGCGGTCACCAATGGCGAACATGCCGAACGCCAGGTGCTCGACGTTTTGCGCCGACAGCAGCCGATTGTCGCCGTCCATTGCGAGACGAGGCATTTCGAGACGTGCTTCCTCGATCTCCTCGGACGCGGCTTGATCCTGCCGGGAGAAGTCACTCGCTGCAACGGATACGAACTCGACCGGCGCAGAAACTTCTATTTTCCCAACATGCCTGCCGCGAAATGGCAAATCGTCTATTTCGCCGGCAAGGATCGGGACATGGACGGCGAGGAATGGCGCGTTGGCCAAGCCGCGCAGGGACCCTATCCAATCCTTGTCGTTTCGGAATGCGAGCGCCAGGTTCCGGCAAGGCTCGTCGCGGCCGCGCAGCTCAAGCTCGATTGCGGCGGCCTAAACGCGGAGATCGTCAACGGGACCATCGAGGCGGTGCTGGGCGAACAGCCAACAGAAGAACTGGACGACATCGATTTCGGCAAGCTCGACTTGGCCGACTTGTCGATCGCCATCCGGCCGGGCGCGACGCCGTCCTCGGCGGCCGCAACGCTGCGCATTCTTGCCGCCGATCCCGAGGGCGAACCGCCTGACGACGACGAGCCGAAATCGTCTAGCCAAAAGGATTCGAGGACCGATTCGAGATCTGGCTCTGGCTCGTCTGGACGGCGCGGCAAAGATCATGTCTCCGGAAGCGAGATCGTCCAGTCGAAAGACATCTCCGACGCGGACAGCGGTCGCTTCATCGAGCGCATCGAGACCTTCTCCGGCTGCGATGAGGCCCGCGAATGGGCGCTTTCCCTGGCAGTGGATTTGCCTCTGTGGCAGGCCGGGGATCTCCACTGGGACGAGATGAGCACGAAACTTTTGCTTTCCGGCCCTCCAGGCACGGGGAAGACGCTATTCGCACGCTCGCTCTGCAACTCGCTGCAGGTCCCGATGTTCACCACCTCGATCGCGACATGGCTCGAGCCCGCCTATCTCGGTGATGTCGTGAAGCGCATCAAGCGGGCCTTTTCGGAGGCAGTCGCGCATCACCCGGCGATCCTCTTCATCGACGAGATCGACGGCATCGGCCGCCGCACCGATTTTACCCGCGACTATGCCGATTACTGGAACGCCCTGGTCAACTGCCTGCTGGAACTTCTCGACGGTGCGGCAAGGACGACCGGGGTGATCGTGGTCGGGGCCACCAACCATCCGGCGATCATCGATCCGGCACTGCTGAGGCCAGGCAGGCTTTCGCCTCACATGAGGATATCGCCTCCCGACGTCGCCGCGCGGATGGAAATCCTGCGGCATCATTTGGGTGGCGATCTCGACACCATCATTGCCACGGCACCCAAGCCAACCGCCCTGGCATCGGAGGATGATCTTCGCAGCTTTCTTCACACACTGCCCGATGCGGTGCTGCGAGACCTCGCGGGAAAGGGAATGGAGAACATCGCCTGGAAGGGAACGCCATGATCCAGCCCGACACCGCCACACCCGACGTTCCCACATCCGGTGGGGCCACGATCGAACGCGTGCTTCGTCCCCTTGCCCGCAAGGCCGGCGGGATGACGGGCGCCGACATCAGGGAGGTCGTCCAGAACGCCAGGAGAAAGGCCCGCCGCGAGAAGCGGGCCGTCACCTATGACGACATCGAATCCTTGCTGGCCGGGTCGAGGCCAGCGCGGTCCGCGCAATTGCGCTGGCGAATGGCTGTCCACGAGGCCGGCCATGCGGTTGCCCGCCTTTATTTCCAGCTCGGCCCGATCATCGAGATCACCATCGACGCGCCGGAGGGCGGCTACACCCTGGGTTCGGTCGGCCAGGACGAGCACACCGAGGAGCTCTTTGCCGCATTCCTGGTTGCGTACCTTGCAGGCCGGGCGGCGGAAGAGGAAATCCTTGGTTCGGCAACCTCAAACTCCGGCGGCTCCGAGCAAAGCGATCTCGCCCTTGCCACCGATCTCGCGCTCGAGATGGAGACGGTGCTCGGGTTCAGCCGCAAGTGGCCGCTGCTTTACCGCAAGCCCAAAGACGGCGCGACAATCCTTGCCACGGACCTGGAACTCGCCCAACGCGTGCATGCCCGACTAGCCAGTGCCCACAAGGCCGCTCGTGACATCGTCCGCAAGCAGAAGACGGCGGTTCAGTTCCTGGCGAACATCCTGCTGGCCGAGGAAACGCTCGAAGGACCGGAACTGGACGCCGTGCTCGAACAGGTGAGGCAGAAGATGGTCGACCTTCCGGTGCGAGGATGACGCAGGCAAAGGACTCATCTTGCAAAAATCCCTTGTCAACAATTGCGAGAATCCTTGTTCGCCCGACTGCATTCAGGAGCGCTTCCTGGGGAGACGAGACTGGCAATCGCTACCGTTTTCTGCCCACTGATCGCCGAACGGGTTCGCTGCATGAAAATCTGGCTGTTCTCCGACCTGCATCTCGAATACGCCGACCTGCGGCAGCCATTGGCCATTCCCGATGCTGATGTCTGTGTCATGGCCGGAGACCTGTGTCGCGCTCCGGCCAACGGCGTGCATTGGTTGGCCAAACATATCGCCCACGCCATGCCCTGCGTCTACGTCGCCGGAAACCATGAATTCTATAAAGGCTCGATCCGGGAAGGAATCGAGGACGGTCGTATTGCCGCTGCGCAATTCCCGGACGTCCATTTTTTGGAAAATGATTTTACAATCATCGACGGTGTCCGCTTCCTTGGCGCGACGCTCTGGACGGACTATCGGATCGAGGGGCATCCGGAGGTGGCCATGTTCCACGCGCGCGAGCGTATGAACGACTATCGCCAGATCGCCAGGCAGCGAAATCCTTGGCAGCGCTTCGTGCCCGAGACGGCGTATCGGATGCACCAGCAGTCGCGCCTGTTCATCGAAACCGCCCTCAAGATCGAACCGGTCAAGACCGTCGTGGTCACACATCACCTGCCACACGCCCAGTCTGTCCCGTCGAGATTCGAGCGCGATCTGCTCAACGCCGCCTATGCATCGGACCTGTCCGATGTGATCGAGAATGGCCGACCTGCGCTGTGGGTTCACGGCCATACCCACGACAGTTGCGACTACCGTGTTGGCGGCACGCGCATTGTCTGCAATCCACGCGGGTATGCCGACGAGAACAGCAGGTTCGAAGCCGAATTGGTGATAGAGGCTTGAGGCTGATATGGAGGAACGGTTGGCCGAAACAGGCTCTCGCAAACGGAGTCGCAGCACGGCAGCTTTGCGCCCCCACTGCTGCCGTACGACAACGATTCGGCGCCACCCGAAAGCGGACGCTAGAGCTGCGAGAGGCGCGCATGATTGATTGAGAGCGTGGCCTCGCACAAAGGCCAGCGGTTCAGGTCATTCGTGGCCAATTGAAACCGGAGGCATCCGTCATCTCGGTCAGCCTGTCAGCAGCGCACCGGTAATTGCGCCCATGAGCGAGAGACCGGCTGCACGCGGGCCTTCTGCTGCTCCAGTGCTCAGTCATGCAGATCGCGACGCCGACCAGTTCGGCGACCTCGGCCGGACTGAGGGGGAGGCAACCTGTGCGGCTCCAATACGATGTACTGAACAGTTCCATTTAGCGGCAACAAAGCAACGCGCGCCTCAGTAATGCTTGCTCAGCTCACCGATTACCGTTGACATGAGAACATGTAGGGAACACCTTAAATTTTTTGATGGCCAAATCGGTCACTTTGAACAGAGTTCGGTCTCTCCGTGAACATCTCCTCTAGCCAAACCAATTTGTATATGCCTCTCTCGCCAAGGCAGGGGGGCATTCTTGAGCGTTTACGATTTGAAACCACAGCGGTTTCTGAAGAAACTGCATTCAAAATCAAGCAATCCGTTCCCACGCCTTTATTGCGCTGGGTTCGAACTTGGCGCATGGCGGTGCCAGCAGTTCGCATTTCATCTAGCCGAATGGCTTCCGGACTATGCACTGCCAGAAGACGAGTTGCGGATCGATCACAGCAATGTGCTGGTGAAATTGAATCAGGCCGCAATACGTGTCTATACAAGTCCCAAATATGCATCTCGCGGCGAAGCCGGGGAAATCGCGCTGCACGCCATATGCAGGGATTTCTTTGGGACTATCCCCCTCTCGCCCCGAGTTTTCTACAAGTCTGCATCGAACGACGTGGTGAAGGCCTTTGATATGGTCCACGTCCGATTCCCAAAGAATGGCTCGATCCAGATCTGGCTCGGCGAATCCAAGCTCTTCAAGTCGGGTGCCTCAGCAATCACTGGTGCAATTAAGTCGATCAGAGAGCATGTCGATGGTGGGTTTCTGTCAAACCAGAAACTGCTGCTTGGTCCCCAAATCCCGAAGTCGACGCCGCGCTACGACGAGATCATACCAATCTTTAGCAAACAAAAGAGCCTGGACACCCTGATCAAGGATGCCGTCTTTGCAGTAGGGATCCTGTGCGATAGCAAGGCCGTGGCTGAAGCCAAGGAGCATGACAAGGCCTATATAGATGCGGCGTCGAAGGAGCTTCAGGAACTGGAAGCGAAGCTTGTCGCAAGCGGCTTGCCAGCATCACTCAAGCTAGTTCTCACCTATATCCCATTGCTCAGTAAGAAGGACTTCGTCGAGGCCTTCGATAAACGGCTGAAGGGGCTGCAATGACTATCCCCACCACAGACTGGGGCGAACTTGCTCAAAAAAATGAGTTCGAGCTGAAGGGCGATGTTTTTTCGATTTTCCAGGATGCATCCACTCGGATTCAGATGTTGCCTGGTGATGACCCCGAACTTCTGTCAGTAGTTCCTCGTCTTGCGGAACTTATGGAGAAGCGAAAGGAGCTTCATTCCTACGGCGAGGCGTTCAGCGCGCTAGCTCGCTCCGTCGGACTGTGGAACTATGTGGATAGAACTTCGGCGTCGGCTCGCGACGAATTGGCAGCGGAGCGCGCCACTATACCTGGTCTCGGGCTTACCCTTCACCGGGAGCAACTGTCCGCCCTGCACACGCTTTCGAGCGGGAAAAATCTGATTCTGAGCGCGCCCACAAGCTTCGGCAAGAGCATTCTAATTGATGCCCTGCTTTATCAGGAGCGATTTCGCCGGGTCGCCATCGTGCTTCCGACAATCGCGCTGCTCGACGAATTTCGGCGTCGACTGATCACTAGGTTCGGCGATCAGTTTGACGTGTTGATGCACCACTCAGAAAAAGCCACGCGCGACCGGGTCATTTTTCTCGGAACGCAGGAGCGCCTGATTAACCGAGATGACCTTGGTTCACTGGATCTGGTGGTTGTCGACGAGTTCTACAAGCTTGATCCGCACCGGCGTGATGAGCGAGCGGTCACTCTCAATGCAGCCGTCTACAGATTGCTAGGTAAGGCTCGTCAGTTCTTCTTCCTGGGCCCGAACATCGATGGCGTGCTCACGTCTGATGGAAGCCGCTGGCGTTTCGAGTTCCTGAAGACGAGATTTTCGACGGTTGCGGTGGATACCATCGATCTAAAATCGGTTCCCGACAAGGATGCCCGCCTTCACGAGGAAATCATCAACAGGTCTAACTGGCCAGCTTTGGTGTTTGTCTCATCGCCGGACAAGGCCAATAAGCTGGCCGCTGATATCGTCGCTCGCAAGACCCAGCTTGGAAACGGTGCAGCGCTGTCGCGATGGATGGTTGAGAATTATGGCGGCAAATGGGAGCTGAGCGAGGCGGTTGCTGCCGGCGTCGGCATTCATCATGGGCGGATTCCGAGGGCGCTCGCGTCACGATTCATTACCTTATTTAACTTGCGAAAAATACCTGTCCTGATCTGTACATCTACTCTGATCGAAGGCGTGAACACCGCCGCGAAATCGGTGCTAATTTACGACAAAACGATCGCGAACCGGCCTTACGACTTTTTCACCTTCTCAAACATTCGAGGGCGTGCCGGACGGTTGGGGAAGCACCACGTCGGTCAGGTCTACTTGTTTCATGAGCCTCCCGAACGCGAGGATGTGGAGGTCGAGGCGCCTCTGTTTGGCGATCCAGACGGCGCTCCTGATGAATATGTCGTTCATATGGACGATGAAGACGTATCACCTGTGGTGTCCGATCGCGTCGCGGATATGGCCCAGCGAGTCGGATTAGATCCGGCTCAGATCAGGCGTTTTTCTGGCTTGGGTGTCGAGACACTGGTGGGTCTGCGGGCGGCGACAAACGCGGCTGTGCGCGGTCGCACAGGAATCTTTTGGTCGGGTCGCCCCAGATTCAGTGATCTCGCGGCAACCTGTGAGGTCATTTGCAAGGTCACAAGGGCGCAGATATTTGGCTGCGCGTCTGCTCGGCAATTGGCCATGTATATCAGCATGCTGAGCCAGTCTTCAACCATGAAGAGCTTTTATCAGTGGCACTCTGAAAGCTACCGAGGGCAGCCAGAGCGCATAGACAATGTATTCAAGTTTCTCCGTGCCGCGGAATTTAGCCTGCCAGAGTATTTCGCGGTCATTGAGCTGTTTGCGAAGGTTGTCGCGCCGGGCGCGGCGATCGACTACTCCCTTCTGCTTGCTGAGCTTCCGAGATGGTTTCGGGCGGAGCCTCTGAAGATACTAGAAGAGCAAGGTGTGCCTATCCAAATCTCGGAACGGTTTCTCCGGACGGGCGATAACGTGACGTCGCTGGGAGCACGGCTGCGCGAGGCGGCTCAGAATGAGAAGGGGGCGCTTTCTCCAATGGAGAGGCAGTGGGTGAAGGATGCTCTTCCCGGCTAGGGTTCTTTGACAGATGCCGATCGCGGGCAGCTGTTCGAGCATAAAATGGGGGCGGCAGACAGGCATCAACGGTCCGCCGTGCGTCCGATTGGAATTTGAGCGCCTGAAGACGTGCCAATCAGCTAACGACCAATTAGAGAAGTTAGATTTCGAACTATTCTTCCGAGATGAAATAAATAGCTCGCCGACGCTAAGGCTGAAGCCTTTTCCCAACAGAGGCCGGCGGCTCCAAAGGCAAGACCGTAAACACAAAAGTACGCCGCGCGATCCGGCCGATCGTTCGCTGGCGAACGGGGAGGCAGGATGGACTATCCGCAGGGGTTGACCTTATGGCCACATCAGGCGGCAGCAGTAGCTACGATCGACGCCTATCTGAAGCGGCGGCGGAGTGCCGCGTCCATATCTCGTGCGGCGCTGGTCAATGTGCCGACCGGAGGCGGCAAGACCGCGATCATTGGAGTTGCGGCGCACTGGCATCCCTGCGCCGAGCGGGTCCTAGTGTTGGCGCCGCGCACCGCGATCCGCAACCAGCTCGCCAAGGAACTCGGCGGGGCCCGCGGCTTCTTCCCGCGTCACGGCTTCGATGCGGCTGCTTTACCCAAGGTAGTGAAGCGAGTTTCGACGGCAATCGACCTTGCGGACCTTCCCGAGCGCGGCATCCTGGTATCGACAATACAGCTAATCGACGACCTGACCCGCTCGGCCGGGAAGCGTGCCGCTTATGACCGCTTGGCCGACTGGTGCGATGCGGTGTTTGTCGACGAGGGGCATTACGAACCAGCGCGATCGTGGAGCCGCACGATTCGCGGGTTGAGGGCGCCAGCGGTGCTCGTGACCGCAACCCCCTATCGGAACGACCTCAAGCTGTTCGAGATCGATTCCGACGCCCTGCACGTTACTCGCTATGAGGCGCTAGTCGCGGCCGGCATCCTGCGCCCGGTCGTCGTTGTCGAGGCTGACCCTACCGCGCTCGCCACGCAGGAAGGTTTCGTCCAAAGCGTCTACGATATCTTCGTCGGGCAATATGGTGCAGCGCCTTCCGCCGAGCGCAAACTGATAATTCGTTGCGACGGTGAGGCCACCGTCCGCCAGATCGGCAATGTCGTGCGCGCCCATGCGCTGGGTGCCGCCGGCGTCGTGTGTCTGCACGAACGCTTCGCTCCCGCAAGTAGCCAAGCTTGGGAACGACGCCAGCCGCCCGATCCCGAGGCAGCAGATGCTCCGGCGGTGTGGGTGCATCAGCACAAATTGCTCGAAGGCGTCGATGGCCCCAGCTTTCATGCTGTTGCGATCTTTGACGTGCGCGGCTCGGCACGCGCGCTCGTTCAGCAAATCGGGCGCGTGGTCCGAAATCCGCAGCTCGTGGCTGGCGCTACTGCCTTGCTGATAGACCACAGCAACGGCTTCCTTGCGTCCAGCTGGCGTCGCTATCTTCGCTACGACGCTACGCTGACCAAGGCGGGAATCCTGCGAGGCCTCGACGAGATCGCTGGCCAACTTGATCGGACCCTGCCGGGCATCATCTATATCGACCGCCAGTTCCGCGAGCGCTTCGTCCACGGGCCTGGAAGCGAGGGGGAACTGCTGAATTCGCTGCGCCTGCCCCAGCGCTGCCAGCTGTGGCGCTCCACAGCCCGGTTCAGCATCTCGCTGCTGCGCGCAGCCAGCGAGGCGCGGTTCGAGGATGCGAGCTATCCGTTCACTGTGCTCGAGGAAAGCGAAGACGCACTCACCATCCTGTTCACCAGCGTGGACTCGTCACCACTGCTGCAGGACCATTATTTCCTCGAGCGTACGCTGCACGTACTGATTGCTCGGCGGGTCGGCGACACGATCGTCTTTCTCGATACATTGCGTGTTTCGGTAATTCCCGGACACGGATTCCGGTAAACCCCGGACAGCAATTT
>JAKDNM010000167.1 GCA_030456445.1 Hyphomicrobiales bacterium | reverse complement strand
ACCAAGGAGGAAGAAATGAGAAACATCTCGAAACTGATTGCCGCCGGAGCGGCGCTTTTGATGACGGCCGGCGGCGCCATGGCCGCGGGCAAGGTCACGCTCGCGATCGGCGGCGCATCCTGCCTCTGCTATCTGCCGACCGTGCTCGCCAAGCAGCTCGGCGAATATGAAAAGGCCGGCGTCGACGTGAACCTCGTCGATTTCAAGGGCGGCTCACAGTCACTGACGGCCGTGCTCGGCGGCAGTGCCGATGTCGTCTCCGGCTATTTCGACCACACCGTCGAACTCGCCGCCAAGAAGCAGCACCTGCAGGCTTTCGTCATTTACGACCAGTATCCGGGCCTCGTGCTCGTGGTGTCGCCCAAGGAGACCGGCAAGATCAAGTCGGTCAAGGACCTCGACGGCAAGAAGGTCGGCGTCAGCGCGCCCGGCTCCTCGACCGACTTCTTCTTGAAGTACCAGTTGGTCAAGGCCGGCCTGAAGAAGGATTCGGCAGCCGTGATCGGCGTCGGGCTCGGCGCCACCGCCGTCGCCGCCATGGAACAGGGCCAGATCGACGCGGCCGTGATGCTCGACCCCGCCGTCACCGTGCTGCAGACGAAATACAAGGATCTGACGATCCTTTCCGACACACGCACGAAGAAGGATACCGAGGAAGTGTTCGGCGGCGACTATCCCGGCGGCGCCTTCTATACCCGTCCGGAATGGATGAAGGCACATCCTCAGGAGACACAGGCCATGACCAACGCCATGGTGGCGACGCTGAAATGGATCCACAGCCACAGCGCCGAGGAGATCGCGGCCAAGATGCCGGAAAATCTCGTCGGCCCGCACAAGGACGCCTATCTGGCGGCCCTGAAAAACACGATCCCGATGTATTCCACGACCGGCCTGATGGACCCCAAGGGTGCGGAGGCCGTGCTGGAAGTCTTCAAGATCGGCTCGCCGGACGTGGCCGGCGCCAATATCGACATCACCAAGACCTATACGAACGAATTCGTCGAGAAGGCGGATGCGACCGTCAAATAGGTAACGACAGACCTGTTCCTCTCCGCCCGCCTTGCAGGCGGGGAGGAACGACATCAGGTTTCCGGGCCGGCTCCGCGGCCGATCTTTCGGCCGCCGTCTTGACATTCGCCCGCCGTCAACCGACTTCCTGGCGTTCGACATGTCAGAGGAGCCCGTCCCCATGGCCGAATCCCGACGAACCACAATCGACGCGGGCGAAGTGGAGCGCTTTTCCGCGCTTTCCGCCGAATGGTGGAACCCGAACGGAAAATTCCGCCCGCTGCACAAGTTCAATCCGGTGCGGCTTGCCTATATCCGCGACAACGTCGCCGCCCGTTTCGGCCGCGACCCGCGCGCCGCCAATCCCTTCAAGGGCCTGCGCTTCCTCGACATCGGCTGCGGCGGCGGGCTTCTGTGCGAACCGATGGCAAGGCTGGGCGCTGAAGTCGTCGGCGCCGACGCCTCCTCCACCAATATCGAAGTGGCGCGCCTGCATGCCGCCGAAAGCGGTGTCGCGATCGACTATCGCGCAGCCACCGCCGAGGCATTGGCCGAAGCCGGTGAGAAATTCGACGTCATCCTCAACATGGAAGTGGTCGAGCACGTCGCCGATATCGGGCTCTTCATCGGCAAATGCGCCGAGATGACGAAGCCGGACGGCATCATGTTCGTCGCCACCATCAACCGGACGCTGAAGGCGCTGGGTTTGGCCATCATCGGCGCGGAATATGTGCTGAGATGGCTGCCGCGCGGCACGCATCAGTTCGGCAAGCTGGTACGGCCCGAGGAGCTTGAGCGCGCGCTCGCCGAAGCCGGCATGCGCATCGCCGACCGCACCGGCGTCGTCTACAGCCCGCTTTCCGACCGCTGGCAGAAATCCCGCGACATGGACGTGAACTACATGGTCCTGACGGAGCGCGCGCCGGCGTAGCTGGCAACCTACCGCCGCGCCTGTGCTTTCGTCGTCATGGCAACGCCGGCCATGATGATCGCAGCTCCCGCCCATGTCGCAAGCTGGTAGCGCTCGTCGAGGAACACCGTTCCCGCGACCAGCCCGAGTGCCGCCGCCACATAGCCTATCTGGCTGAGATAGACCGGCCCGCCGACCGCCTGCAGGCGAAAGAAGAAGGCGAACATGGCGGCCGAAGCCGCCGCCTGCGCCAATGTCATGAGTGGCACGTTGGCGAGCGGGCCGAGCGGTACGCCGCCGTTCAGCACCAGCGAGACGGTGATCAGCATCGCGGCGGAGGCGAGATGGCTACCGGCCGCAAGCTCGATCGGCCCGGCATCCTTCGGCCAGTCGAGTGTCCGGTAGATGTTGCCGCAGGCGAGGCTGAAGGGGATGGCGAGCCCGATGATGATCCAGATCGCTTCCGCCGGCCTTCCCGCTTCGCCGCGCGTGAGCGACACGACCAGCGCGCCCGCGAACCCGACGACGATACCGGCAATGCCGAGCGCACTCGGCCGCCGCATGCCGAGCAAGACCGATAGCGTCAGCGTGATAACAGGCGACAGCGTGAACATGATGCCGGTAAAGCCGGCGCCCAGATGCGGGATCGCCGACATGATGAGGAGGTTCGGAAAGGCGTAGGAGATCGCGGCGGTGATAGTGAAATAGCGCAGCCGGGCGGCATCCGGCCGCCGCGCCTTGCCTCGTATCAGCAGTGCCGCGAGCAAGACGGCGCCGGCGCCGAAGGAAATGACGAAGGCCCAGATGACGGGCGCCACGCCGGCCGCCGCCGACAGCTTGCCGAATGGAAGCGACAGGCCGAGCAGCGTGCCGGTGATCAGCAGCAGCCAGACGGCGGAATTCCAGATCGAAAGTCCCATGCATTCGTCCCGATTCGTATTGGCGCCCTGCCCCTACCGGCTTTCCTCACGGCGGCAAAGCGCAATCGGGTCTTCAAAACTACATAACCCGCCCCCGCATCCGGAAGGCCGACGCGGCGTGCTGGTGCCGTTAACTGGGAAAGACCGTGAATTGATCGACGAGGCGGTGAGACGCTGATCGAGCTTCCGGAGAAGCTGATTATGGTGGTAAAACAAGGAAGCAGCAGCCACCGCCCGTCAGGAGACGACACCGCGGCAGGCCCAGGCGATGTTCGCGAAGGATCTCGGGCCGTCTGGCCGTCCCGCTTCATAGGCGTCACGCACTGCGGCGCTGACACGCCCCCGTTCCGCTTCGTCCAGCGCGGTCATGTATTTGCCAAGCGGCCCCTCGCCCGCGGCGATCGGCGCCCAGTAATCGTCGAAATCCCGGTAGTTCATGCGGATCATCAACTCGGTCTGGGTGACGGCATCGAGCCCTTGCTCGATAAAGGTCCGCTTCATTTCGCCGGGCTGCATCATCGGCTGGAAGCAATAGCGGTCGCGCAGCCGGCATCCTCCCTCGTTGAGGGCCGCCACCGTGTCGACCATCATGCGCATGCCGGGCATGCCGCCGAGATGATCCCACACTGAAGCCGCGACTATGCCGCCGGGCCGCACCACGCGGCGCATCTCGGACACGGCCTTGCCGGCATCCGGCACGAAGTGGAGCACGAGCAGCGCCAGCGCCCGATCGAACGCGCCATCCTCGAATGGCAGGGCACATGCATCCCCCTGCCGGATCGTAATGCGTGGATCGGTATTGCGCCGAGCCGCCGCTTCCACGAAGACCGGCGAATAGTCGATACCGGTGATCTCATCGGGATCGACGGCCTTGGCCAGCGCGAAGGTCAGGCTGCCCGTGCCGCAGCCGACATCGAGTACCTTTTCGCCGTCGGCAATCCCCGCGAAGTCGATAAACAGAGGCGCGAGTTTCTGGCTCCAGCGGCCCATGAGTTGCTCATAGCCGGCCGCATCGTGCACGTTGAAGCTTGACGTCATCAAAGCCTCCATATGCCGATATGCTAGGCTCCGATGGAATTGGTGCCAAGACGTGCGACCCTACACCGTTGTTGGTATGGTGCCGGCAACGAATGGGAAACGCACCGGAGGAAAGCTTTGCGAGCCGTATTTGTCGACGCCACAGACACACTTGCCGCCATCGCCGAGCGGCAGTTGAAAACCGGCGACCCGGCCGTCACGATAAACCGCCAGCCGACGATCACGCCGCCTGAACTGCCCGGCGTCCTCAGCGATGCCCGGATCGCCATCATCGACCACACTCACCTGCCGATGGATATCGCGCTCGCCTGCAAGGCCCTGGAGCATGTCGTGTTCCTGGGAACCGGGCCGCGCAGCTACATGGATGTCGATGCACTTGGCGAAAACGGCATCACGGTCCACATCGTCAAGGGCTACGGCGATACGGCCGTTGCCGAGTGCGCTTTCGCACTGATGTGGGCCTCCGCGAAGAGTCTGGCGAATATGGACCGCGCGATGCGCGCAGGCGAGTGGCAGCGCACCGACGCCGTTCAGTTGACCGGCAAGACGCTTGGCCTGATCGGCTTCGGCTGCATCGCCGCCGAGCTCGCCCGCATGGCGGTCGGCTGCGGCATGAAGGTGATTGCCTGGAACCGCTCGCCGAAAAGCGTGCCGGACGTGGAGTTCGACGATATCGACGGCGTCCTTGCGCGCTCCGATTTCCTGTCGCCGCATCTCCTCCTGACCGACGAGACGCGCGGCATGATCTCGCGCGACAGAATCGCAAAGATGAAGCCGGGCGTCATCCTGGTCAACACGGCGCGCGGCGCGCTGGTGGACGAGGACGCCATGGTCGAAGCCCTGCGGTCGGGGCACATCCGGCACGCCGGCCTGGATGTCTATGCGGTGGAACCGCTGCCCGCCGGGCATGTGCTGACAACGCTTGAAAACGTGACGCTTTCCGCACACTCGGCGTTCCGTACGCCCGAAGCCGGCGAGAACCTGATCCGCATCGCGCTGGATCATTGCCGCCGCATCGCGGCGGGCGGATAGGCGCCGCTCGCGCGAGCCTCGCCTTGCCAGCCAGTCCCTCGGGGTCTACGCTCTTTTTGGGGTGGCTGCACGATTTGCACCCACCGGTAGCAAAGGAGGAGGGGATCGTGGAAACCCGTGACTACGCACGCATCGACCGTCGTACATTCCTGAAGGTGGCCGGCACTGCCGGTGCCGCGGCCGGATTGGTCGGCGCGCCTGGGTTCGCGCCGCTCGCACTGGCGCAGGACAAGCCGACCGCCGATGCGATCATTCACGGCAAGAGCGCGAAGATGATCGTGCACAACGGCAAGCTGGGCGTCATGGAAACGCCGCTCGATATGCTGCGCGGCCATCGTACGACGCCCATGGATATCCTCTATAACCGCACACATTTCCCGGTGGACGGCGACGGCAAATGGATGGCCACGACCGAGCCGGCGGATCGCGAGACGGTTCAGAACTGGACCATTCAGGTGTCCGGCCTCGTCCAGCGGCCGAAATCCATCAAGGTTTCCGATCTCGAGCAGATGGACCATGTCAAGCGTGTCGCCGTCATGCAATGCGCCGGCAACGGCCGCTCCTATTACTGGGCCAAGGCCAAGACGCCCGGTTCGGGCTGGAAGCACGGCGGCATGGGCAATCTGGAGTGGGAAGGGGTGCCGCTCAAATCGCTCCTGACAAGCCTCGAACTCAGCCCCGACGACAGCGTGAAGTTCCTCACCGCCAACGGCAAGGATCAACCGCCGGTCAAGGGCGGCGCGGACGTGATCAAAAGCTATCACCTCGCCGCGCCGCAGCTCGATGACGCCATCCTGGCCCTGCGCATGAACGGCAAGCCGATCCCCACCATTCACGGCGGACCGGTGCGTCTCATCATCCCCGGCTATTACGGCAACATGAACATCAAATGGCTCACCGATCTGCAACTGATGAACGAGCCGACCCCCAGCGCCATCATGCAGAAGACCTACCGCATGCCGCACAGCCAGGTCGAGCCGGGCGAGTTCACGACGCAGGACCTGACGCGCGAAAACAGCACGCCCACCTACGGCTTCGCCATCATGAGCGTTCTCTTTGCACCGCTCGCGGGCCAGACGGTGAAGGCAGGCGAGGTGGAACTGAAAGGCGTCGCCTGGAACGACGGCGTCGCTGCGCTCGAAGAGGTCCGGATTTCTCTCGACCAGGGCAAGACCTGGCTGCAGACGGAAGTGGACAGTTCCGACGGCCCCTATGCATGGCATCACTGGCAAAAGAGCGTGAAGCTCGAAGCGGGATCGCACGAGGTATGGGTGCGCGCGACCGATGCGTGGGGCCGTAGCCAGCCGCTGGACGGACTCAGCACCTGGAATCCGGGTGGCTGGGACTGGCACGGCGTCGACCGGGTGCGCTTCGAGGCGGCATGACGCGAATGAATGCCATGCTTGCTGCATCGGCGGTGGCGCTCCTGCTTGCCGCCGGCTCAACGACCGCTTCGGCCGCCGGGATCGAAATACCCAAGGGGCCGGGGTCGAACCTCGTCTATGCCAAATGCCAGACCTGCCATGACCTGCAATATGTGGTGGACGGGAAGGGCCTCATGCCGAAGCAGTGGGGCGCGGTGCTCGCCAGCATGCAGGATTATGGACTGGAAGTGAGCGACAAGGAAAAGAGCGACATCCTGCAATACCTGACGGCATATCTGGGTAAGAACCCGCCGCCCGAACCGGCGGGGACGGAGACCGCCGAGGCAGACGGCAAGACGGTCTGGCAGGAGAACTGCGCCGGGTGCCACGGCGCCGACGGCAAGGGCCAGCCCGGCTACTTCCCGCAACTGGCCGGTAATCCCGACCTGTTCAAGGATCGGGCCTTTCCGGTGCTTGTCGTGCTGAACGGCATTGGCGGTCCGATCACCGTCAAGGGCCAGTCATATGACGGCACCATGCCCGCCTTCGATCATCTGTCCGACGCCGAGATCGCCGCCGTCGTCAATTTCATCCGCAGCGCCTGGGGAAACGAAGCCGAGGCGTCGAAGATCGAGCCGGTCACGCCGGAACTGGTCGCCAACGAGCGCAAGCATTCCCTGTCGCCGTCCGAAATGCATGAGAGGCGCGGGGAAACGG